>JAFTOZ010000093.1 GCA_017463565.1 Clostridia bacterium
GAGGATATTATGGCACGGACGCAAGAAGTGGTTGTGATGGATATTGGTTCTTCTCGGATTCGTATGCTGGTGGTGGAGAAACCCAACAACGGCATCTATTCGGTGAAGCACATCGTCGAGGTGGCTTATGACGGTCACTTTGAGGGTGAGTGGGTTGACGGTGATTCTACCGCCGCCGCCATTGCGCACGCCATTGCGAAAACACGTGACTATACCAAGATCCGCCGATTGTTTGTGGGTGTGCCCGGTGCTTTCTGTATGGTGAAGACGGGGAGTAACGGCGTGAGCTTTGCGAAACGTCGCAAGGTGGAGCGCGCGGATTTGGAGGGGCTTTTCCAGAAGGCAAATCCCTTTGCAAACGACCCCACCTACGTGGTGTTGAACCGCTCGTCTATCTACTACGAGACAGATGCGGGCAAAAAGGTGGTTGATCCCGAGGGTATGGCGACGAGTGAGTTGACGGGTAAGTTGAGCTTTGTGGCTTGTAAGAGAGCGATGGTGGACTATCTCGACCAAGTATTGCACCGCCATGGGATCAACGATATCGTCTATACTTGCGGTATCTACGCCGAGATGATGTGTCTGTTTGAGCCGACTGTGCGTGATAGCGGCATGGTGTTGATGGTAGACGCAGGCTATCTGTCCTCGACGGTGGCGTTGATGCGCGGTGACGGCTTGTATAATATGTGCAGTTTCTCTTGCGGTAGCGGTGTGATCTGCGCCTGGATGCAAGAGGTGTTTGAGTTGAGCTTTGAGGCGGCGGTGGAGTTGTACGACAAAATCGATCTGTCCTATCAACCCAGAGAAGGGGAGTCCTATACCGTACGTAACGTGGGTGAGGACGGTGTGACACGCGAGTTGCATATCTCCATCGAGAAGGCGCAGGCCTTTATGAATGAGGCGATCGCGCATTTTGCAGGGTTTGTGCAGATGGGTATGCAAACCTTCTCCGAGCCGATGAATAACATGGTGAGTATGTACCTGACGGGTGGCGCTTTCATGATTCACGGTGCGGCGGACTGCTTTGGCAAGAAAATGGGGCGGTATATCAAGGTGGCTGTGCCTACGATGTGCCCCGAATATAAACAAGCGTGCTGCTCGGGCTATATTGGCTTGGCACACTTCGCTTTTCAACATGAAGAAAGCAAACGGCGCCTGCTTTGGTAGCGCTGAACGAACATTTTCAGGAGGAAACTATGTTTGATCTCGACGATTTCGATTTAGATAATTTTAGTACCGATAACTACATTGACTTTAACGGTAAGGTCTGTAAGATCTTGTTGGTCGGTGTGGGCGGCGCCGGCTGTAACGCCATCTCTCGCTTGATGGATCAAGATATCCACAGTACCGATTTTGTGGCTGTGAATACCGACGTGCAGGCTTTGTGCAAGATCAAGATGGAAGCACAAAAGAAGGACGTCAAGATGCCCATTAAGTTGGTGCAAATCGGTAAGCAGAGCACGCGCGGTCTGGGCGCAGGCGCAAAACCCGAAAAGGGCAGAGAGGCCGCTGAGGAGAGCATTGACGATATCCGCACCGTGTTGGCAGGTACTGAACTTTGCTTTATTGCAGCAGGTATGGGCGGTGGTACCGGTACGGGTGCTGCTCCTGTGATTGCACGCGTGGCCCGCGAGATGGGTATCTTGACGGTGGCAATCGTGACTAAGCCCTTTGACTTTGAGGGTAAGCCCCGTATGGATAACGCAGA
>JAFTOZ010000094.1 GCA_017463565.1 Clostridia bacterium
AAGAGACTTCGATGGGGCGCACCTTGCGTATGCTTTCGGGTGATCGCACCGCCTGCGAGGATCGGCCGGCTTTGTCCATGCAGGAAGTGCCTGTAGCGGCCTGGCGGAGGGTTGCAAAAGGAAAAAGAGCAAATTTGCCTGCTATCTTACTGTCCGTGGGTGAGGGCGGTTATGACGTGGAGGGTGGCTATACGGTGGTGCCACGTGGGAAAATAACCGAGTTGCCATACAGTAACGTGGTGTCGGACGCCACTTGCGGCTTTGTATTGACAGAGAGGCTGGGGGGATTCTTGTTTGGAGAAAATAGCCGTCAGTTCAAAATATGCGAATGGACGAACGATCCTATTGGGGATATGCAGACTTTGTGGGTGTATGCCTATTATAAGGGTCGATGGCATTCATTTGGAGAGGGGAAGGGAACAAGGCACGGCGTGTGCTATTCGGAATATGCCTTGCAACTGGAAAGAGGCGAGGTGCGGTGTCGAGTGTCGATTGAAGGGGGCGTGCGATTTGCTTTTACTTCGGAGGGACTTGAGAGCGAGGTGCGGATCTTTCTGGGGTTTGAGCCTGTGTGCGATTGGCAGGTGAATCCTTTTTGTTACGTAAAAAGGGGGACGGCAAATCAGATGACGGTGGAGCACTGTGTCAACAAGCAAAGGGTGCATATCCTGTCGGCAAACGCTGACTTTGTGACCAATCTTGCCGAGTTGGAAAAAGTCGTTGAAGAGGATGGAAAGCCAGAGCGAGGAAAGGGCAGAATGGACTTTGTGGGGGTGGTGAGTAAACCCTACGGCGAGGGAGAGTGGATAGTGGCGGTGCAGACGCAAGACCGCCCGGAGGGGAAGCCTTATTTTATCACACCGCCTGTTCGCACCGATTTGTTGGAGTTGGATTGCCTGGCCGTTGGATTGTATAGCCAAATTGTGAACAGTAGGCTACACGCACGCTGCTCGTTGTATCAATGTGGCGGTGCGTACGGATATCGGGATCAGTTGCAGGATTTATGTGCGGTAGTCTATGACCGACCGACATACGCAAGGAAAATGCTGTTGACTTTTGCGGAGCACCAGTACGAGGAGGGGGACGTGATGCATTGGTGGCATCCGCCGCGCCAGGGTGTGCGAACTTTTTGTACGGACGACAGATTGTTCCTTTGTTTGGCACTTGCAAAGTACGTGCGAATAACGGGGGATCGGGATATTTTGGAGGAAGAAGTGGCATTTCTTTCCTCTGATCCTTTGGGGCGGGACGAGGCGTCGAGATATGAACGTCCCTCCCTAACGAGGCAGAAATACACCCTACGCGAACACGCAAAACGCGCGATACTGTCGGTGTTGGAATATGGCAGTCACGAACTGTTGCTGGTGAAGGGGGGCGATTGGTTAGACGGTCTGTCTTTGGTGGGCTGTAAGGGCAAAGGGGAGAGCGTTTGGCTGAGTATGTTTGCCTATCTTGTGATTACCGACTGTATTGACTTTTTCATCAAAGATGAAAGAATGCAGTTGCACCGCCATCTGGAGAGGTTGCGCCACGCCATCAACGGCGCATTTGTGAACGACCGCTTCGTGGGTTATTATACCGATGAGGGGAAGGCGATAGGAGGTGGCTCGGGTGCAGGAGCTTTGATGTTGCTACCGCAGGTGTTTGCTACCCTTTGTGGGGCGGTGGACGTGTCGGTGGCAAACGCTGCGCTTGCTTTGTGCCGCACCCTGGAGGACAGGGAGTTGGGAATCGTTCGACTCTTTTCGCCGCCTTTTGACGTGGCGGATAAGGTGGGATATTTGTCTACCTATCCTGCGGAAGTGCGGGAAAACGGCGGACAGTACACCCACGCGGTGGCTTGGTATATCAAGGCGTTGATCGTGGCAGGGCAGGTGGAGCACGCATACGAAATCTGGCAACTGGTTTCGCCCATTGAACGTGCAAAAGGAGAGGGTTATTTGCACTACCGTGGAGAGCCTTACGTGGTGGCGGCGGACGTGTATGGCGGTGCGTACGGTGGACAGGCAGGGTGGACCTGGTATACGGGGTCTGCAGGGTGGCTGTTTGATACGCTTATTGAGGACTTCTTTGGGCTGAAGGTATATAATCAAAACCTGAGAATCGAACCGCATTTGCCACATGCCTGGGCAAGGATTTGCGTGCGCTATCTGTGGCAGGGCACCGAGTATATCATTCAGTATCAGCCGTCGGAGGAAAACGCCGTGTTGGTCGAGGGTCGCTCTGTGGGGCAATATTTACCCTTGCGACCCGGCGCAGATAAAATCAAAGTGTTGTGCTTGTACAAAACAGAATATTAGTTGCAATCGGCGCCTCATTGTGTTACAATGGTGGCGAGGTCAACTATGGACTTGTTTGATTGTATGGACAATACCGCCCCCCGCCCTTTGTCGGTGCGGATGAGGCCAGATAGTTTAGCGGATTTTGTGGGTCAACGCCACTTGGTGGGCGAGGGCACTCTGCTTCGCCGCGCCATTCAGGCAGATAGACTGGGAAGTTGCATTTTCTACGGCCCACCCGGCACAGGTAAAACCACCCTGGCGAATATCATCGCTAAGTCTACCCACGCTCACTACGAGCAACTCAACGCCGTATCCAGCGGTGTGGGAGACGCCAAGCGCATTATTGAGGAGGCCAAGGAGCGGTTGCGTATGTACGGCAAGCGCACCTATTTGGTCCTGGACGAGTGTCACCGCTGGAATAAGGCGCAATCCGACTGTGTGTTGGGCGCAATTGAGGCCGGGGATATTATCTTTATCGGCTCTACCACCGAAAATCCCTTTGTGTCCATGACGAACGCTATCGTGTCGCGCTGCCGTATCTTTCAGTTTAAGCCGCTGAGTTCTGCGGATATCGTGGGGGCATTAAGACGTGCTTTGAGCGCGCCGCAAGGCTTGTTGGGATATAATCCCGTCGTGGAAGACGGCGTATTGGAGCATTTTGCTTGGGCTGCGGCAGGTGATCTGCGTACCGCTCTGAACGCTCTTGAGTTGGCGGTGATGACGACCCCTCTGGACGGTAACGGTCGCACCGTGGTGACGAAAGCCATAGCGGAGCAATCCATTCAGAAACCTCTTTTGTCGGTGGACGAAAGTATGTACTACGATATGATCTCTGCTTTTTGCAAGAGCCTGCGTGGCTCGGATGCGGATGCGGCTCTCTATTGGTCGGAGCGACTGTTGCAGGCAGGGTGTGATCCTATGTTGATTGCAAGACGCTTGGTGGTGCATTCTGCCGAGGACGTGGGAATGGCCGACCCAAGAGCCTTGATGCTATCCGTTTCGGCAATGACCGCCTATCAGAACCTGGGGTATCCCGAGGGTATTATTCCTTTGTCGGAAGCGATTATCTACGTTTGCGAAGCATCCAAGTCGAATAGTGTGGTGAACGCTATGTATGCCGCTCGCTCTGCTGCTACAGAGCAAAAGGACGACGTGGTGCCGCTTGCGTTGCGTGATACAAACTATAAGGTAGAAAAGGTGTCGGGATATCTGTATCCGCACGATTTTGGCGGTTGGGTGGAGCAACAATATTTGCCGGATAGTCTGAAGGACGCGACCTTTTATACCCCCTCTGCTAACGGAGAGGAGGCCCATTTGATACGAGCCAAAAAGGAGAAGAAAAACAAAGGATGAGAATACTTGCTTTGGATATTGGTGAGGTGCGCATTGGTTTGGCAATCAGCGACGTGTTGGGGATTACTGCCAACCCAATTGAGACCTACGTACGAAAGAAGAATGACCTGGCGGCGGACGTGGCGTATATTGCCGCTTTGGCGAGGGAGCGTGGCGCAGAAAAGTTGGTGCTTGGCCTGCCCATCAACATGGACGGCACCGAGGGAGAGCGCGTGCATAAAACCCGTGCTTGTGCTGAGGCGCTGAGTGGGGTGTGTCCTTTGCCGATCGACTATCAGGACGAGCGGTTGACGACCGTTACGGCCGAGCGTGTGCTGATTGAGCAGGGCGTGCGCCGTGAGAAGCGCAAAACCGTCATTGATAAGGTGGCGGCTACCATTATTTTACGATGTTATTTGGACCGATACGGTCGTTAAGGAGAGA
Source organism: Clostridia bacterium (assembly GCA_017463565.1). Taxonomy (GTDB): domain Bacteria; phylum Bacillota; class Clostridia; order Christensenellales; family CAG-1252; genus RUG14300. The sequence continues at coordinate 4,059 of JAFTOZ010000094.1, forward strand.
ATATGAAGAATGAAGAAAGTTTGATTATGGAAAACGAAAGCGGTGAATACGTGATGATCACCGACGAGAAGGGGAAGGAGCATCCTTTTGAGGTTGTGTTGAGAGTGCCCTTTGAGGAGAAGGAATATGCAATCATGCATCCGCTGGATAAATATCCCGGTCTGGACGAGGACAGCTGTGCGATTTTTGAACTCGTGCAGGCACCCGGCTCGGACACGGCAACCCTGATTCCTGAGATGGACGACGATATCCTGGATAGCGTGTACGCTCTCTACGTCGAGTGGGCTACCGATATGGAGCGCCGCGAGGCTGCGAAGGCGGCAGGTTGCTCGGGTCACTGTGCAGGTTGCACGGGTTGCGACGGCGTTTCGGAGGACGAGGAGTAAAATCTGCCATTTTTATGGCAAAAATCGTGTGAAAAACATTTGCGTTTATTGTGCGCGTGTGTTATATTATTACAAGCAAAAAGCACCCGAGGTGTTTGGCTTCGACTGTTGCCAATTCGGTTGAGAGGCTTAGCCACGGGGAAGAAACAAACAGGAGGATTATAAAATGGCAGTAGTAACAATGCAAAATTTATTGGAAGCAGGTGTGCACTTTGGTCACCAAACCCGTTTTTGGAACCCCAAAATGAACCAGTACATCTACACCGCTCGTAACGGTATCCATATCATCGATTTGGAAAAGACCGTTGTGCAAATCGAAAAGGCTTATGCTTTCGTTCGCGACACCTTGGCCGCTAACAACAGCAAGAAGGTTTTGTTCGTAGGCACCAAGAAGCAAGCTCAAGACGCTATCCGTGAGGAAGCTGAGCGTTGCGGTATGTTCTACATCAACGAGCGTTGGTTGGGCGGCACCTTGACTAACTTCCAAACCATCAAAACCCGTATCGATCGTTTGAAGTCCATCAACAACATGGAATTGACCGGCGAACTCGGCCTGTTGACCAAGAAGGAAGCCAGCGAAGTGCTGAAAGAGCGCGACGAGTTGGAAAAGAACTTGGGCGGCATTAAGAATATGGGCGGTATCCCCGACATCATGTTCGTAGTGGACGTTGAGAAAGAGCACATTGCTGTGAAAGAAGCGAAGAAGTTGGGCATCAAGGTTATTGCTTTGGTTGATACCAAGTGTGATCCCGATCCCGTGGACTTCGTGATCCCCGGCAACGACGACGCTGTGCGTGCTGTTAAGTTGATCACCTCTGTGATTGCATCTGCTGTCATCGAGGGCAAAGAGGGCGTTCAATACTCCGTAGAGGAGCCCGCTACCGAAACCGAAGAGGTTGCTGAATAATTGGAGGTTACTATGAACTTTACCGCTAATGATGTAAAAGAATTGAGAGAGAAGACCGGCGTTGGCATGATGGATTGCAAGAAGGCTCTGGTTGAGGCTGACGGCAACATGGAAAAGGCTATTGAGATCCTGCGCGAGAAGGGTATGGCTACCGCGAAGAAGAAGGAAAGCCGTATCGCAAGCGAAGGTATCGTGGACAGCTATATCCACATGGGTGGCCGTATCGGCGTGTTGGTTGAGGTTAACTGTGAGACCGACTTCGTTGCACGTGCTGACAACTTCAAAGAGTTCGTTCATGACGTTGCCCTGCAAATTGCAGCTGCTAACCCCATCTACGTGAGCGCTGACCAAGTTCCTGCTGAGGTTCTGGAGCATGAGAAGAACATTCTGCGTGCACAAGCTTTGAACGAAGGTAAGCCCGAGAAGATCATTGACAAGATGGTAGAAGGCCGTATCAAGAAGTACTATCAAGACTTCTGCTTGCTGGATCAAGCTTTCGTGAAGGATTCTTCCAAGACCATCCAACAATACCTCAACGAGACCATTTCCGCAATCGGCGAGAAGATCACCATTCGTCGTTTCGTTCGTTTCGTGATGGGCGAGGGTCTGGAGAAGAAGGCAGACACCTTTGCTGAGGAAATCAGCGCTGCTGTTGCTAGCGTTAAGTAAGAAAGAAAACGAAGGGAGAGGCGTTGTCCTCTCCCTTTTGCTAATTAGGCATTGCACGAGTTATTTATGGATTTGAAGTATAAACGCGTATTAGTAAAAATCAGCGGCGAGGCCCTGGGAAGCCGCGATGATATGCCGAGTGGCGCCGTGTTTAAGAAGACGGTTGCGGAGTTGGCGGAGATCCACAATATGGGTGTTCAACTGGCAGTCGTGGTCGGCGGCGGCAACATTTGGCGTGGCCGTGAGCGCACCGTGATGGACCGTCCTACCTCTGATTATATGGGTATGTTGGCAACCGCAATCAACGCGCTTTGCTTGGCAGACGCTCTGCGCCGTGAGGGAGTGGAGTGCCGTGTGTTGACGGCGTTTGCAATTGAGAACGTGGGTGAGATGTACCATCAACAATCTGCGATCCGCTACCTGGAGGAAGGACAGGTGATCATCTTTGCTTGCGGTACCGGTCATCCTTTCTTCTCTACCGATACGGGTGCTACGCTTCGTGGTGCAGAGATTGGGGCGGACGTGGTGTTGCTTGCGAAGAACATTGACGGAGTGTATGATTCTGATCCAAGAGTGAATCCCGAGGCAAAGCGTTATGAGAGTATTAGCTACGGTGACTACCTGGCGAAAAACTTGAAAGCGATGGATCCTGCTGCCGTGAGTATTGCGGCTGATCAAAACCTGAAGGTGTTGCTGTTTGGCTTGCAGGAGGAAAACTGCATTAAGCGTGCGGTGCTTGGCGAGCAATTCGGCACCTTGCTGTACTAAAAAATTTGCGATAAGGTCTTGTCAATTTATTATAATTTTGTTATAATAAAAAACACATTGCAATAAAGGAGTAACTTATGACTAATTACGATATTTTGGAGGTTTTGGAGCTGTTTGACAACTTCGAGACGGATATGCAAAAATCCGTTGATGCCTATAAGTATCAACTGCAACAAGTGCGCGCAGGCCGTGCGAATCCTCATATTTTGGACAAGGTGCGTGTGAATGCGTACGGTTCGGAAGTGCCCCTCAATCAAGTTGGTAACGTGAACGTGCCCGAGGCTCGTATGATCGTGATCACCGTGTGGGATTCCAGCCTGTTGAAGTCGGTGGAGAAGGCTATTCTCGACTCGGGTATTGGTATTACCCCCAATAACGACGGCCGTGTGATTCGTTTGGTCTTCCCTGAGTTGACTATGGAACGCCGTCAACAATTGGTGAAGGAGATTAAGCAAGGCGCAGAGGCTACCAAGGTTCAACTGCGTAACGCTCGCCGTGATGCGAACGACTGCACCAAGAAGTTGAAGAAGGACAACGTGATTACCGAGGACGACGTCAAGAACATTGAGAAGGACGTAGACAAGCTGCTGGCTGACTACATCGCTAAGGTTGACGCTCTGTTCAAGGAGAAAGAGACAGAAATCACCAGTGTATAATCAAATCATAGGACTCAAGCTTGAGCGCGCCAAGCAGATGCTTGACGCCGCCCATTGCCCCTATAGCGTCGAGTACGTCGGCGCACCAAAAGGGGAGTGGATTGTGGTACGCACGGACTGTGCGTACCATTTGGTATGTATGGGGGTGGATTTGGCTCCCAAAACGGAGGCTGAGAATGACTGAAGAAGAACGCACCGTCAATGCCGAAAGGGCAGAGGTGACGAGCGAGGCGCAAGTGGAAGTGCCTGTGGAGTCTGTGCCCGAGGCGCCAAAGAAGAAGGGTATGTCCAGCGGATTGAAGCGCTTGATTACCGGCGTGTTGCTTGCGGGTGTGATGCTGGTATTTTTGCTGGTGTTGCGTCCCATTTGTATCCATAGCTTTGACGTCTTGGCTATGTTTTTTGTGGTTGCAGGCGGTCTGGAAATGCGTAAAGCACTGAAGACGGGCGGCTATAACGTGATGTTGGCACCGCAAATCGTGTTCTTTGTGGTGGTTTATCCCTTGTTCCTGTTGCTTGGAACGGACGGTATTTTGATTGCGTTGGCCGTATCGGCTACCGTGGCGCTTGCTATCTTTACCTTTAAGCATACCTATTCGCTGACCGACCTGGGCATGAGTATCTTTGAGATCGTATATCCCTCGGTATTTGTGGCGATGATTATGGCAGTCAACTGGTACGCAGGTGATCTGCTGGCCCTGTTCATTTTGATTGCGGTACCTCTGGCATCCGATGCCTTTGCATACTTTGTGGGTAGCAAACTGGGTAAGCACAAGCTTTGCCCCGAAATTAGCCCGAAAAAGAGCGTGGAAGGTTTGTACGGCGGTATTTTTGGCGCTATTTTGATGGGTTGCATTATCATGCTGCTGTTTGACGTGTTCCATCTGTTTGACGGTGTGAACAACATCAAATTGCCTGCCCTTTCGGATCATATCGGCGTGAGCATTGCGTTGTATAGCGTTTTGAGCGTATTGGTGATGTTGTCGGGTATGGTTGGCGACTTGGTGGCGAGTTGGATCAAGCGTAAGGTGGGAATCAAGGACTACGGCAAAGTATTCCCCGGTCACGGCGGCGTGATGGACAGAATGGACTCGGTTATTTTCTCTATGCCCGTGGTGTACGTGTTCTTTACCATCTATAACTTGGTACAAAACGGCGGCGTTGTGGAACGCATTAGCATTATTACTGAAATCTTGGGAGCATGAAGAAGGTAGCCGTACTGGGAGCCACGGGATCGGTTGGCACACAAGCGATAGAAGTGATCCGCGCAAATAGCGCGGCGCTTTGTCTATGTGCGGCATCGTGCCACCGCCAATGGGAGAAATTGGTGGAGACCGTTGCGCCCTTGCGCCCTGCTACGTTGATAACCGCTACGGAAAATGCCCTTCTAAGTTATGCGTGGGGGGAGGAAAGGGCAACCGTCTATAGCGGAAAAGATGCGCTGACCCGTTATGCACGAGAGGGAGATTATGATATTTTGTTGGTAGCGGTGACCGGAATTCACGGTCTTGCACCCACCCTTGCTGCCCTTGAGAGGGGCAAGACGGTGGCGCTTGCTAACAAGGAGACCTTGGTGTGCGGTGGGCATTTGGTGGAAAAAGCCCTGGAGAAAGTGGGAAAGTTGGTGCCCGTAGATAGCGAGCACAGCGCGATCCATCAATGCCTGAAAGGAGAGGAGTCCGCCTCGGTGGAGAAGTTGATTCTCACTTGTAGCGGTGGCGCACTTCGCTCTGTGCCGATTGCTGATTTAGCGAAAGCAACACCTCAAGAGGTGTTGGCACACCCAAACTGGTCGATGGGCAATAAGATTACCGTGGATTGCGCGACCATGGTGAACAAGGGATTTGAGGTGGTTGAGGCACATTATCTGTTCAACCTACCGTATGAGAATATTGAGGTACTGTTGCACCCGGAGAGCACCGTGCACAGTATGGTGGAATTCGTTGACGGGGCGGTGATGGCGCAACTGGGCACGCCCGATATGCGACTGCCTATTCAGTATGCGCTGACCTATCCTCTGCGCTTGCCCTCCCTTTGTGCAAAACTGTCCTTAGCGGGGAAATCCCTGCATTTCCAGGCGGTGGACGGAGAGAGATACCCTTGCTTTGGAGAGGTGTTGCGTGCGGCATGCCGTGGTCCTGCTGCCTTGGTTGCCCTGAATGCTGCCGATGAATATCTGGTGGAGCAATTCTTACTCGGGCATATTCAATACGGTCAAATTCATACTTTATTAGCAAAAGCAACGGCGCCTTTTTCGGGCGATTGTGCTACCCTTGATGAGGTGTTGGCGGTCGATGAAAAGGCACGTGAGTACGTGAGGAGCTTGCTATGACTTTACTGTTGGCAGATGCCGCCCAAGTGTTTGAGACCATTGGCTACGTGCTGGTGGCTATCCTGACTCTGATGGTGATGATCATCGTACACGAGGCAGGACACTATACGGTGGGTAAACTGCTTAAATTCAAAATCAATGAGTTTGCCATTGGTATGGGACCTGCCATTTTTAAGCACAAGAAGAAAAATGGTGAGATTTTTTCTATCCGTCCTATTCCGATTGGCGGCTTTTGTGCTTTTGAGGGAGAAGACAGTGAGAGCGAGGAGCAGGGAGCGTTTACTTCGCAAAAGCCTTGGAAACGGATCTTGGTGCTACTGGCAGGCGTGACCTTTAACTTTGTATCGGCTTTTTTGATACTGACGATTGCTTTTTGCTCCTACGGCTACACGTTGCCGATGGTGGCAGGATTTAACGAGCCTGTGGATAGCAGTATCACCCACACCCTTGAGGAGGGGGATATTATCTATAAGATCAACGGCACTCTGGTGTATACGCTGAACGACTTTAATATCGCGAGCGTACTGTCTAAGACCGACGCGGAAACTGTTGAGGTGGTCGTGGTGCGAGGCTGGGAGGCTGTGGACGGACCAAAGGACAGTTCTATTTTGCGCCGTGGAGAAAAGGTGACCATCGAGGTGCCTGTTACTGAATTTTATAGCGAGGACGCAGAGGGAAACATGGTGACCTACCGTGGGTTGGGAATTGCAACCCGGGGGTGCGCTTACCGCTTGAATTTCTTTGCGGCATTTTGGCGGTCGATTGTGTTCTGCGCACAAATCGTGGTGTTTCTTTTCCAGACCATCGGCGGTTTGTTTACCGGTCTTGTGAGCCTGAAAGGGAGTATTGGCGGTCCTATTACGACCATTGGCGTGATCACCAATAGCGTGGCGAATAACGGATTTAAGGGCGTGTTGATGTTGCTTGGTATGATGAGCGCAAACATTGCCATTATGAACGTGTTGCCCTTGCCTGCGCTTGACGGGTCGCGCGTGATATTTACCATCATCGAGTGGATACGCGGTAAGCCTATCAACCGTAAGGTGGAGGCGATTATCCACACCGTTGGCATTATCTTGCTGTTTGCCATTACCATTATCTTTGATATACTGAACTTTGGCACCATTGCCTCTTTATTCTAGCCATGCAAAACACCAGACAAATGAAAATTGGGAATATTGTGATTGGTGGGGGAGCACCCGTGGCGGTGCAATCTATGACCAATACGCCAACTGCCGATTATGATGCAACCTATCGGCAGGTTTGTGCGTTGGCACAGGCAGGCTGTGATATCGTGCGTGTGACCTTGAATCACGAGGGGGCGGTGGAATCCTTTGCGAAGCTTTGTGCAACTTCGCCCGTGCCCATTGTGGCGGATATCCATTATAACGCTCGCCTGGCAATGGCGGCGGTAGAGGCAGGCGCCAGCAAGGTGCGAATTAATCCCGGCAATATCAGTAGAGTAGCAGACCTGAAAGAGTTGGCGAAGTTGTGCGCAAAATGCGGCGTTGGTATTCGCATTGGCGTGAACATGGGCTCGCTTGAGCGTGCGGTGGTGGAAGAATACGGACGTACTGCCAGGGCTATGGTGGTGAGCGCACTTGACCAGGCGGCACTTCTGGAGGGGTTTGGACTGCACGATATTTGTATTTCTGTCAAGAGTAGCGACCCCAAGGAAACGTTTGATGCCTACCGTATGCTTGCGGAAAGTTGCGATTATCCCTTGCATATTGGCGTGACCGAGGCAGGTGGCGGTGAAAGGGCCATTTATAAGAGTTTTGATTGCTTGGGCGGTTTGTTGCACCTGGGAATTGGCGATACGCTGCGTGTGTCTTTGTCTGATGACCCTGTGGAAGAAGTGAGGGCAGGGATTGAACTGTTGCGCGCGGTGGGACTTCGCCGTGATTACGTGGACGTGATGGGTTGTCCGACTTGCGGTCGCACGACGTACGACGTGGTGGGAATTTCTGCCGCTCTTCGCGAGGCCGTGGCAAGCAACAAAAGTTCACTCAAAGTGGCCGTGATGGGCTGTGTGGTGAATGGACTCGGTGAGGCAGGTGACGCGGATATTGCGGTGGTTGGCCTGACAAGGGACAAAGTGGATATTTACGTGCTGGGAGAAAGACGTATGACCCTGTCGCCCGATGAGGTGGTGGAGGCGGTTTGCGGTCTTATTCCTACGGTAGAGAAGCAAAAGGAGGCGCGTAATGGATAAGTTTACACAACTTTTTTTGCAGTTTAGCCAGGGTAAATACGACTATTTGCGTGTGAAAAAGGTGGATATTATCGAGTCCACACGTACCGTACACGTGTATTTCTACGTACGCGAGGATATCTATGACGCAGGGCTGAGCGGTCAACTGAATAAGGATCTGACCTCCTTTTTCCGCCGTATCATCAAGAATTATACCTTTAAGTATTTCTACGAGAGATTGATCGTTTCTGCCGATTTGGTGCATTCGGTTTTGGCGGATTATATACATACCCAATATCCCTTTGTGGCGGCGAATATCCAGATGGAAACGGTTGAGGTTGAGGTCTTGGCGGAGAGGATTGATTGCACCCTGTATATGCCCACCGGAATCCTGGCGTATGCACGCGGAAATGAGTTTATCGACGCACTCAAACAGGAGATTTCGGATAGCTTTTTGATGCCTTGTACCGTCCGCGCTGAGTTGACGGACGTGGAGGTGGCGGATGAGGAGATTGAGTCTCGCACCTATCGCACCTCTCAGTCTATCAAGGTGATGGATCCTTTGTACGTGTGCGGTGTGAAAGCGCAACCTGCAAAGACACCCGTGATGATCTCAAGCGTGAAAGAGGCGGCAGACCGCGCGGTGATTTGCGGAAGAATCCGTGACGTGCGCTGTAAGGAATACGATCCCAATAGCGCAAAAGAGGGTAGGAGATTCTACCGCTATCATTATACTTTCAAGTTGGAAGATACCACGGGCAGTATGCGCGTTTTGTTTAACACGAATGATGCAGCTTGTCCCCTGAAGGATATTACCTCGGGAGAGTATATGGTGCGTGGCAGGGTATTTTATAGCGAATATTCCAATGCATTCAACCTGGCGGCGAAGTCGGTTTTCTCGTGCAAAATTGACTTTGACGACCTCAAAGAGAGAATGAAACCTTTGGCTGTGCCGGATAGTTATAGGATAGAGCCACAACCGTTGGACGGAGTGGAAGAATCGGTGCAACTGTCGTTGGACGGCTTGTTTGATGACGTGGGAAGACATCTAGAGGGCACGTACGTGTTTATGTATGCAGACTCCATTGCTAAGGACAAGTTTATACCTTACCGCATTTCTTTCGTGCGAACGGAGGACGGCAAGGCGGTGTCGCATTATACGCAGTTTGTGTACAATAAAGACGTGATTAACGTGGACGCAGAGATGAAGTCGCAGGTGACGACGGCAAAACGCTTGGTGGAGATGATTCCCGACTTAGTGCGATACCTGCATAATGCAACCTTTGTGGCGTTGGATATGCCAACCGTGCAACAGGAATTGATGCAACTTGCCGAGGCTCTTCATTATCACTTTGAATGTAACTTTGTGGACGCGTCGTTGTTGCTCAAAAAGGGCAAGGAGAGGGTTAGCTTTACCTCGGCACTTCGATCACGGAAAATTAGCCTTGTAGAGGATAGCGCATTTGGCAAGGTGTATGCACTTTTCCAACTGTTTTTGCAAATGAAGGGTATTTAACCCTTCTTTTTTTTACTTTTTTGCCTGCTTGCTTGACCTTGCAACTTAAATGTTATATCATATTCTTATGTTATTGTAAGGAGTGCGACTATGTACGACAAGGTAGACACAGCGCTTGACTTCTGTTCGCGCGAGCAAGAGATCATTGAGTTTTGGAAACGCAACGACATTTTTGGCAAAAGCGTTCGCCAAAACGTTGGCAATCCCGAATATAGCTTTTATGACGGTCCACCGACCGCTAACGGCCGTCCGCATATCGGTCATATTTTGACCCGCGTTATGAAGGATATTATTCCTCGCTACCGCACCATGAAGGGTTACCACGTGGAGCGTAAGGCCGGTTGGGATACCCACGGTCTGCCCGTGGAATTGGAGGTGGAGAAACTGCTGGGTATCGACGGCAAGCAGGAAATCGAGCGTTACGGTATCGAGCCTTTTATTGAGCAATGCAAAAAGAGCGTGTGGAAATATAAGGGCGAATGGGAGCGCATGAGTGAGCGTGTC
>JAFTOZ010000095.1 GCA_017463565.1 Clostridia bacterium
CTTCTGCCATACATGCCGACAAGACTGCGAATGAACAGGGAAAGGGCAAAGATACCAAGCGTCATACAGGTACCCAGCAGATACATAGCCGTATCCCTATCCAACCCCAATTCGATATTGACGCCGCCTATGGACAGGAATCCCACCATTGCAGAAAGAGCCATAAGGAAGTGTGCCGAACGCAGGTTTCTGTTGCGACGTACCCAGTTGAGGATAGCGGCAACCAAGTTGAACACGATGGTCAAGATGGGGATAAACAGCATACCTGCAAAGTTGCCGCCGTACCGATGACCCAACAGGTGCCCAAACGCAATCACCAAACTCACGATCGACGCACCGCCAAGAGGCAGGGTGCCGGGTCTGCGCTTGGGAAGCACGAGGAGCACAAGATAGACGATCAGCGTGCCGAAAGCGGCGACTATATTGCCCCAATCAAAGGAATTGAACAAATCGCCCCACATAATGGCAATGGCGGCAAATGCACCGATTGCACCCAACGTGAGGAGACCGCAAATAACGAGGGCTACCACCTGCTTGGGCGACAAGGACAGAGAGGAGCCAAAACGCCGTCTTGAGCGCGTGGTGCTATGGGAGGGCGTGGAATAGCTGGAGTAGGTGGACGTGCTACGAGAAGTCGAACCGGAGTAGGAACTACTACTGGACGAGGTCGAGGTCGAGCGAGTGGTAGACGAACCGGAGTAGGGTCTACTACTGGACGAGGTAGACGACGAACGCGTAGTCGAGGTAGACGTAGCAGGTCTGGAGGGGGGTGTAGGAATACTGGGTCTGGAGCCCGAACTGAAAGAAGTGGACGCCGCCCTTGCAGACAGAGAACTCAGCGAAGAGGAACTGCTACTGGGTGCGTCGCAAAGGAAAGCGCTGGCGGCAACACGGCTAGCCGTGGGCTTAGCGGTGAGTGCGCGGCAGTTATGGAAAGCCTTGTCGCTGATGGTGCGGATAGAACCGCCCACCGTAAAGTGGCGAAGAGAAGTGCAACCGTCAAAGGCAGATACGCCAATCAAGGACAAATCTCCCTCTACCGTGACGGTGGTCAGGTTGGTACAACCCTCAAAAGCGTGCGCACGAATAGAATCCACGCCTGCCTCCAGCGTAACGCTAGTGATAGAGCGCTGTCCTTTGAATGCGCTGGCCTCGATGGTTTTGTAGCATCCCTCGATATAGACGGAACCGCCGCCTGCCGAAAGGCGCAACGCCTCGGCGCGCGTTAGGCTCAAAGAGGCGGTGACCGGCGCGGCCACCGCTACTTCAAGTCGCTCCGTACAGCCACAAAGTTCGCACTCTGTGGCTGAATCGGGATTGTTGTTATTACATTCTTTGCATACCCACGTCATGAATGACTCCGAAGTTTAGATTATTTTTTCTTGGCGTAGCCCAACATTTTGAGCGTTTGCATCAGCAAGAACGTGTTTTTATCGGGGGCAATCAGGACGTAGCCCTTTTTGCCATTCTTTTCGGCGCGTGCAATACCGCCGGTGTAGCCGTCTGCTTTGGCCTTTTCCACGTCGAGCACAAACGCGCTATCCTCCTCCCAAGGCTCGGCAGAGTCGGAAACGACTGCTTTGCGCTTAGCCTCTTTGATAGTCTCGGAGGTGGTGGGTTTCACGGCAGGTGCAGCAGAAGCCGATGCGGTGAACAGGCCCAACATTTTGGCATTGCTGAAACCAAATACGGTACGCTTGCCCTCTGCGGTATAGAAAGCATAGCAGTTGGTGGTACCGCGTGTGGTACGCTCGGCGGCTACGTAGCCCAGGCTACGGGCGCCTTCTTCGTTGATGGTACCGGCGTGCTCGGGCCATGCCTCACAGAAACCCGTGGGGATAACGGGCGCAGCAGGTGCAGGTGCAGGCGCAGGTGCAGGAGCAGGTGCAGGCGCAGGAGCGGGCGCAGCGGCAGGACGTGCAGGCGCAGCAGCAGGAGCCGCAGGACGACTGGCAGGACGTGCAGGCGCGGCAGCAGAAGCCGCAGCACGGGGAGCGGCCTTTTTAGGCGTATCAATGATGATACGGCTATCCGCAGGCAAGGGCAACTCGGTCTTGGTCTTGAGCGCGTCCATCACGCCTTGTGCGGTGGGACGGTCAGAGGGCTCGGGTTGCAACATAGCTGCAATCAGGTGTGCCAAATAGGGCTCGGTGATCTTTTTGCTGAGTTTGAGGCTGGCGCCACTTGCCAACGCTTCGCCGCAGTAGACGGTTTTGCGCTCTGCCAAAGCACCCTTCAAGCCTACGGGCTCGGGGAAGTCGCCGCCACACAGATAGTTGTGGAACACAACGCCCAAAGAGAAGATATCCGATTGGGTAGACAGGCGAGCCAGGGCGTCCTCTGCCAAATCGCACATCAAGCACCAGGTGAGCTCGGGAGACATATAGGATTGGTCTCCGCCCAGCTCGTCCTCGCGAATGTTGGCGGCAAAGTAACTCTTGTCGAAGTCGATGATCTTGGCTACGACACGGCCGGAGCTGTTGCGAGCAGACAAAATGTTGGTACGCTTGAGGTCGCTGTGAATGATACCCTTGCTATGGATATTCTTGAGGGCACCTGCGGCGGTGAGCATAACGAACAGCAGTTCGTCACGGCTAAGGCGCATAATTGCCTCGTCCTCGATGAGTCCGGGCACGTACTCGGTGGCCTCGATATAATATATGTCGTCCACAAACCACTTGGCAGGCAAAATGATATTACCGCCCGAGCAGGCAATGTCGGACAGGGCCACGTTGATGGCAATACGGTTTTCCTTGAATGCGTTGAATTCCCCCATCAATCTGGCGAACAGTTTGTCGCTGGTGGAGGGGCCACGGCGTGGCATTTTGAATTCGCCGTACTTCTTGAGGAAATACTTTTTGCCACCGCGGGTAGAGGTAGCGGTAAAGCCAATATTTGATACTTTCCAATCGCCGTCTAATTCAAATCCGCCTACGTTCATAGTTTCGTCTCCTCGTACAGCCGATAGTAGACTCGGTCGTAATCGGCATAGATTTCATCTCTGGTTTGGCACTTGGCCTCGATTTCGCTGGAAGATGCCTTGATGATCTCCAACTCGTGCAGTAAGGGCTCCCAAACGGAGGTGGGCAACAGTTCTTCGTGGTGCTCCCAAACCTCGCGAGAGAGGGTATAGCTGTTGACACGCCAGTAGCGCTTGATGAAGTTTTCTTCCAAGTGGGACAGGCGGTCGGCGAGTTGTTGCTCCTTGGTGCGGTATGCTACCACGTGGTTGAGAATCTCCAACAAGCCACGGTCGCCACGCCCCATATCACGTTCGGTCAACGAGCCGTCGAAAATGGCGGCCTTGAGACGTTCAAGTTCCTCGGGATCTACGTCGGGCTTATGACGGAACAGCCAACGCATAGCGTGTTGACCCTCGTACCAGTCCTCGATATCCTGCTCCAACTTGGCGCGGATAGAGCGGAGTTCTGCCTCGATGGCGTCGCACTCGTTCTTTTCCTTAGCGTAGGGGGGATACTTGTTCTCTGCCATACGCTTGCCAACGTATTTGAACACGTCGGGGTGTTCAATCCAAGAGAAGGAGCGAGCAAACACGGCCTCTTCTACGCCCTCTTCCAAGCGGCGCTTTTCGGAGGTGTAGTCCACCGTCAGAAGGTCGGGCAAACGGTCGATATAGGTGGCTTGGAAATCTGCCAAACGAGCCTTGCAGGCCTCTTTGACTGCGGCGTAGTCGGCATAGCCCAGGCTAACGAGTGCCATGGTGTTGCTGTCGTCGTGACGGCCAAAACGAGCGTAGTAGCCGTCCAGGAACTTGGAGACGTCCTCCCAGTTGTCGTGCTCGATGATAGCGTTGAGCAGCATATACTCCATCTCCATGGGGTTGGAGTAGCAGGTGCACTTATATACGCCGTCGGACGCGTTGAACAGCAAGCAAGGCGCTTTAGCCTCAACGACGCGAGCCTCAATGCGGAAGGGGCGCGAGAGGGTGATGAGGTTAGTCATCGTCTCGTCACGCTCGTGGTCCTCGGTGATTTGGCCCAAACCGTCCTTGTCCCAAATGTAGGCGCGAGAGTCGCCTGCCCACAGGTAGACGGCACGCACACCCTCCTCGGTGGGCTTCAACAAAGCCAAGCACAGGGTAGAGGGCAACAGATATGCGCCCGACATTTTGGTCTCTACCTCCAAATGCAATTGGAAAGCGATGGTTTCCAGTTGCTCTTTCAAAAGGGCTGCCAATTTGTCGGCGTAGGCCTGACAGATACCCTCACGCTCACTTTCCTCTGCCTCGTCCAGGCGAGCAAACAGCGCATCCTTGGAGAACACGGGGTTGCAACGAATGGCGGCAAGAGTCAGCACGGTAGCCAAGCGCGATGCGAAATAGCCGCTGGAGCGCATGGTTTGGTCGTTTTCGAAATAGTAGTCGGAGGTGTCAAAGACCTCGTGGAAGGACTTGATGGCGTATTCCTTGACGACGTCGTCCGCCAATTCACCCAACACGGGTCCAAACACAAGCTCCCAAAAACCCTCTTGGTTGATGATGGGGCGAATGATCTTGCTGTGCGGATAGCCGCCGCGGCCACCAAGACCGTCTGCTACCAACAACACCTCGTTGTCGGCATAGGGATAGGCGTCCTCACCCACGTAGATTTTGGGTGGTCCCTCTTTGATTTTTTGATGATAAACCAGCATGTTCATAGATAACTCCCGAAGAAAAGGATAGGGGGCTGACGAAATTGGACAGCCCCTCTGTTAGTACGTGCGAAAACACGCAACCTTGGTATGTGGGCAAAGCCCGGTGTAGTTGTGGGGTTAGATTGAGTTCACCAACATATGGATGCAAGCGGCCATATCGGTATCGCTGCAGCCCTTACCTGCTTGAGAAGCTTGGTGGAAGGTGTTTTGCCACTCGATCATATCACTCCAGGGCTCGGTATCGGGAGCAAACAGGAGCAAACGCTTAGCACGGCGTTCCATAGCTTGGCCTTCCCACCACTCGTGGAGCTCAGCCAGGTCAGCGGGCATACCGTCGGGATAGTTGCGAGCAGAGCTACGGGCACCCAAGGGCAGAGCCTGTGCGTCGGTATACATCATGATTACGTGACGGCGAACGGAACCGGTACGAACCCAGTCGGATTGCATAGCCAAAGCCAATGCTTCCAGAGAGTTCTCGGGCAGGTCACCACCGCCATCGGCTACGATGCCGTTAACGAAAGCGTGGAACTCATCGCTTTGGTCGTTCTCATCGCCGGACAGAATGAAGAAATCACTCTCCAACATAGCGTCGGTATCACAACCGAAGTCACGGAAAGCAATAACCTTCATACGAAGTTGGTTGACGCCCTTTTCCTTTTCTTCCATAGCGGCAACAAACTTTTTGTAGAAAGACAGCGCGTTGCTCTTCACTTCATCGATGATAGCGTGCATACTGCCGGTAGCATCGATACACATGACGATGTCAACATTGTAGTCTAAACCTTGATTCATAACCATTATAAATTCCTCCTGTATGAATTCATTGATTTTAAAAATATTCTAAGTCATATATATGACTTTGTCAACAGCAAACGAATTTTTTCTTAAATTTTTCCTAAAAATGGGGATTTTTCCTCTTATTTTTGCAAAAAAACGCAGGATTTCATTAAGAGAAGGACATCATGCGCAGACACTCGTCAAAATCGAATTTGTCGTAGCTGTCCATATCGCAATGGAAGCATTGCGTCCACATTTCCAGCCTATCCCACGGCTCCTCGTAGGGGGCGTAGAGGAAGATGCGCTTTGCGCGGCGGTCCATATCTTCCTCCCATATTTTGCTCAGCTCCTCCAGATCCTTGGGCATATCGGCAGGATAACAATCACTGTCGCTGCGTGCGCCAAGAGGCAGAGCCGGCGCGTCGGTACAAAGCAGCACGATATGACGGCGATGGGTGCCCAGGCGAGTCCAGTCGGAGCGCAAGGCAAAGGTGAGCGCTTCCAGCGCGTTTTCGGGACGGTCTCCACCGCCACCTGCGCGGACGCTGCGGATAAAATCGTGGAAGTCCCCACTTTGGTCGTCCTCTCCGTCCGTAATGTTGAAGAATTCGGTCTCTACCATAGGCTCGGCGTCAATGCCGTAGTCACGGAACAAAATGACCTTGACACGCAGGCCTTTCAGCTCGCGGTCGTGCTCAAACATAAAGTCCTTGAGTTTTTGGTGCAGGCACAGGGCGTTGTCGCAGACCTTGTCGATGACGTGGTGCATACTGCCGGTGGCGTCCAGACACATGACGATATCCACGTGCCATTCGGGTTCGCGTAGGAAATTGGGGATGGTGCTCATAGGTATCTCCTTTTCGTTATTTGATGGTAAGGGTAAAGTGATCCTTGCGGTGACGTAGGGTGACGGTGCGACCGCTCCCTGCGGTGGCGAGGATTTGTCGTGCTTTGCCAAGAAAAGCCTCGTGTTGCTCGTCCAAGCTTTTGCCGGCGAGTGCGCCCTTGAACTCGAGGGTACTCTCTCCCTTTTTGAGGGCGGTTTTGAAAAGCATACCGAACAGGAACAGAGAGTCTACCGCTTCTAACGCGCTTGCAGTCGGCTTGTCCACCGCAAGCGTCGGTTTGACTCGGGGCGGAGTCGGCTCGTGCGAGGTGCGGAAATAGTCACTGCGTTTGAGCCTTTCTTTGGTGGAAGCTGGTTCTTCCCTTTTGTCGGGGCGAGAAAACAGACTCTTTGCTCGTACCGCCGATTTGTCGGAAGAAGTGCTCGGTTTGGGTCGGGAAATGCCGGGACGTGGACTTGGCTCGGCAGGGGTGCGATAGTAGTCGCTGCGCTTGTGCCGTTTGGGTGCCTCCGCCACAGGGGTATCCGCAGGCCTCTCGTCTGCTCCTTTCAGGTGTGAGCGAGGCTTTGGTGGCGCTACCGGCTCGGTACGTCTTGCCACGGGGCCGTGGACCACCAGGCTACCCTCTGGGGTGACGGTAAAGGGAACTGCGTCGGGCGCGCCCGGTCCTTCTACACCGCGCGGTACTCGCGACCGATCCCATTGGTGCTTGGTCATTTGTTCGTCCGATTGGTTGAAATAGACGTAGTAGAAAGGAGCCACACCGTGGCCGTTGGCGCCCAACATAAAGGTGGGGTCGAGGTGGTGCCAGCCCGAGTCGGTACGTACCATCACCCACGAATGGTTGCCCATACCGCTGCCGTCGGGGTTGGGGGCTTGACCGTTCATCAAGAAACAACGCAGCCCAACTTGGTCGCATAAGTACTTGAATGCACGGGAAATTCCACTACATTGCCCCACGCCGTCCACCAGTACGGCAGCAGCGTTTTGGTTATAGATAGGGTCTATATCGTAGCGTGTAGAGGCCAAAATAATGTCGCAAATTTCCTTTTCGATCCGCTCGGGAGAGGCGCCCGTCGTGCGCTCCTTGAGGTCGTCTGCAATACGTTGCATTTGCCCTTTCAGCGAGGCAACGGTCGAGGGAGAATAGATAGGCTTTTGATCCAATA
>JAFTOZ010000096.1 GCA_017463565.1 Clostridia bacterium
TGTGCGTGCAGCTACTGTTGGACGGCAGAGCACAAAACGCCATTGCGGTGGATATTAGCGCACCCTCGCTTGAGAAGGCGCGTGCGCTGGCGAAGGAAATGGGCGTGCGCTTGAGTTGTCGACTGGGAGACGGTCTGCAACCCGTGGAAGCCCACGAGGCAGACACCGTGGTGATTGCCGGCATGGGCGGTATGGAGATTGGGCATATTCTGGGGGCGGTGGATTATCGGCCGCGGCGGCTGGTGCTGCTGCCACACCGTGACGGCGAGCACGTACGGAAACTGCTGTACGTACTGGGGTATGCGGTGCAACACGACCGCCTGGTTGCGGACGGTAGGCATTATTACCGATTGTTGGTGGCAGAGGCCCTGGAGGAGCCACGGCAAGAGCGAGTGGAGGATTTGCCCTACCAAGCACGTTGGTACGTGGGCGAGGATAACCGCAATAATCCCGACTTTGCAGAATTTGCAACGGAGAGAGTTTTGCACCTGGAAAAATTGATTGAAATGGGGAACCGCTTGCCCTCGGTGCGCGAGGAGTTGCGGGCCCTGAAGGAGTTTTTATGTTGACGGTACGTGACGTGTATGATGTGATCGATGCGTTTGCTCCCTTTGCAACGCAGGCCGAGTATGACCATAGCGGTTTGCAGGTGGGTGATATGGACGCGCCCTGTACGGGTGTGTTGGCGGCGGTTGACCTGGACGAGGGCGTGATTGAGGAGGCGCTTCGTTTGGGTTGCAACGTGATTGTGACGCACCACCACTTTATTTGGAGCCCCTTGGGCGGATTGACCGAGCAGGTGTATGCACAACGCTTGGTGCGTAAGTTGGTGCGTGCGGATCTGCATTATATCGCCGCGCATACCAACGTGGACAAGTGCCCCGGCGGTAATAGCGAAAGTATGATTCGCCTGTTGGGCGGCGTGCCTACCGGCTGTATGGAGGAGGACGAGTTTGCGCTGACCTTTGAGATTCCTGCGGTGCGGCTGTCGGAATTGGTGAAACGTGCGCGTAACGTGTTGGACGATCCTTTTGTGTATGGGGTGGGGGCAGACGATTTGCTGACCCACGGTGCGCTCTGTACCGGCGCCGGCGCAATGGATCGGGTGATTGAGGCCTGTGTTCGCAAGGGCTGGGTGTACGTGTCGGGTGAGTTTAAGGAGCATCAACTTCGTTTGGTGGCCGCTACGAATGGACATTTAGTTTCCTTTGGACACTTTACGAGTGAGAAAATATTTGTTACAATAATCAAAGAGTGTTTGGAAAAGGCAGGTGTGCCTTGCTATGCTTCCCAACAAGAAGATCCCTGTCGCCACGACTAGGGAAAGGAGATATATATGAATTTGAAGGGTTTGTTAGAATACCAAAAAATCGAAGCGGAAATGGCTGCGTTGAATCGCAAGTTTAACGATGAGTCCGTGGTGAAGAACTATAAGTTGTTGAGCAAGCGCGTGAAGGACGCAGGTGTGGACCTGGACCGTGCGAATGCAGACAGCCAAGAGATGATCTCTATCATCCAATCTTTGTCCGACCGCTACCAAGAGGCTATGCGTCAGTTGGTGGAAAATCAAGGCAACCTCGACCACATTGAGGACGAAAAGGAAGCGGATTTCTACATCAAGAACGTGGAGAAGTTGATCGCTGTGCTGAATGCGCTGGCTAACGATATTGCCCAAGCAAACAAGCGTGTGGAGGAGATCAAAAAGCAATATACCAATGCTTATACCACCCAACAAGACGGCCTGAACAAGGCAAGAGGCCTCTCTGAGGATTATAAGCGTGTGAGTGATAGCTATAAGCCTGCAATCATCGAGCTGCAAAAACGGCAAAGATTGGCGCAGGAGGGTATTGCTGCCGAGGATATGAAACGGTATATGAACCTGCGAAATTCGGGAGTCAAGAATCCGTTGGTTATGGTGCGAGGTAATTCGTGTGGCGGTTGCTTTATGCAGGTGGACGACTCGAACCTGAGCGACCTGGATCGCGAGGGCTACGTGATCTGTCCTAACTGTGGACGTATCTTGTATAAGGAATAGTAGGCGAAACAAAAGTAGTGAACACGTCACTAA
>JAFTOZ010000097.1 GCA_017463565.1 Clostridia bacterium
AGCTCGGAGGATTGGGATAGGCCGAAACTGGTACTGCGCACAGGCGAGGGGGAGACTCTGCTTGCCGAGGCGGTGCGAGGGGAGAATAACACCGGATATACCGTGAGTTATCTGGACGTGACGGTGACTCTGCCTGCTGACGCAGGCGCGATGACCTATCGGGTGGCAAGTAGCGCAAGGGTAGCGGAGCACGTGTGGCTACTGATGCCCAAGAGAAAATCTACGTTTGTGCGAAACGGTATGAAGTGGGCAGAGCTGGATTACGTGCGTGGACAGTTGACCTTTTTGCGACCGACTACACCGCCCGGGCTGGAGGATAATATCCTGGTGACCTTTAAGAAGAGGAGCGAAAATTATCACGCAGACCGCATAAACGCAGGGCGCGCCGCGGTGCTGTGGGGGGTGCGTGGCGGCAGTGAGTATCTGTTTGTGGCAGGGGAGAGTCCCTCGCACGTGGACTACCACAGCGCAATGGACGATTGGACCTATTTCCCCGATATCAATACGAGTGCGTTGGGCCCTGAGGGGGGCAGAATCGTGGGATATATGCGTTTGCCTGACGGTAGATTGGCGACCTTTTTGGAGGCGCCCGGGGAGAACCTGTTTGTCCGTGAGGGCACTTGGGTGGAGTCTACCGTGGCGGTGAGTGAGGAAAATACCGTAGCGAGTGCGCTGTTCGTGACGGTGGGCGGATTGAAGGTGCCTACCTCGATGGGTGACGGCGCTGTGGTTGGCAACGAGTACGTGTTCGTGAGCCGTGAGGGGGTGTACGCCCTGGTGAATTATGCCATCAACGAGGAACGGCACGTGCGGTGTCGGTCTCATTTGCTGGGAAGATCTATGAAACGTCCGCTGGCTTGGACGGTACGTGGGAGCCTTTTGGCGGTGAGTGACGGCGAGTGTGTGTGGGTGGCGGATTCTACCCAGAAAACACGCTTGGTGGAGGACTCCTACGAGTGGGTGCGCTGGACTCTGGATCAGGTGGGCGCGCTTGCCGTGTCGGAGGGACGGTTGGTGCTTGGAAGAAATGACGGCACGCTGTTGGTGGAGACCGAGGGTTATGAGGACCTTCTTTACCGTGAGAGTGAGGTCGGGCAAGTGACGCTGGCCCCCATGGGTGTGGGATTGGTGGTGGATCCTGCTCTACGTCTTGCGGAGGGGAATAGGGTGCTTTGTCACGGAGAGTTGTGGCAACGCTTGCCGCAGGCAGACTTTGGCGAGGGATTGGCTTATCTGGATAGCGAGAGTATTTTGGAGATGTGCGAGGGGGAGACCCTTGCCGTGCGAAGTCCCGAGGGAGAAGTCCTTTTGGCTACGGTGGGCGAGGTGGACTTTGGTCGGTGTTGCTTTGCGCTATTGCACGAGGGAACGCCCTATACACCGCAAGCTCGTTCGGTACTGCTGAGACCCTTGGAGGAAAGGGAGTTGGTGGCAACTGCCGTAGAGGACGGCACGGTGCAACTATCGCTCCGCACGGGCGGTATGCCCATCACCCTGGACGAGGAGACTTGGACGGGGGTTGCCTGTGTGCGTGTGGTGCAAAAGACGGCGGTAGAGGCCGTGTGGCAGAGCGGTGAATACGATATGGGCAGACCCGAGTGGAAGAAGCTGCTATTGTCTGTGTCGAGCGTGACGGGCAACGTGGAGAGAGGATCTTTGCGTGTGCATTGCGGTGCGGCAAGTAGCACTTGGAAAACGGGCAGAATGCGTGCGCTGGATTATCGGTGGTTGGACTTTTTGAATCTGTCCTATGGCGGAAAAGGGTTATATACCCACACCAGAAAGGTGAAGTTGCGCTTTCATTTCTTTGGATTTGATTGGCGTGCTTGCGGTGCATGTGATGAGGTATTGCACGAGTTAATTGTGAAGTATGAGGAATTGAACGTTCCGAAGGGGGTAAGTGTATGATTGAAAAAGTGAGCGAGGAAACGAGACAGGCGATTTTGCGAAAAACACCCTATGCGCATGGGGTGACGCCCTCGGCGGACGGAATGTCGCCCTCGCAAGTGAAGAAAATGTTTTATGCGGCCGTTGCTGACCGCAATTTGAGCGCTTTGGGTGAGGTGGACCGAGTTGTGGAGGAAATGAACCGCGAGATGGAAACCTTGGTGCGCACCCATCAGATCGTGGACGAAATGGAGGCTACGTGCGGGGAAAACCAGGTACCGAGTGTGCCTGCGGTGCGTGCCTTTTGTGAGTCTTTGCGCGGGGTGCGTAGGTTGTATTTTACGCATATTCCGGTGGGAATTGCCGACTGGGTGGTGTCGGACAGATATAGCCGATACGGCTATGAGACGGAAATCGCCCTGCCCGGGGTGCGTGCGGATATGGTGCCTGAGGCCTGTTTTGACGCGGAGGCCGCTTCGTGGGGCGTGTTGGGTACCTTTTGTGAGTGTGTGGACGGCGGTCTGCGCCTGTTTGCCACCGTGCGACCTCAGTATGCGTTGGAGGTGGAAAGTTTGGTGGTGTCGGTGCCGGAGCAGTATTCGGTGATTGTGACACCGCACGCAAAAGTGACACTTGATATCCGTGATGAGAACGGTGTGTACGAACACGGATCTGCGGTGGGCAAGGGGCAAAAGTTGCGCATTTTGGCGAAGCACAGCAATACGCGCCTCGTGCCTGTGCTGTGGGTGAACGGCGAGGAGTACCATACCGAGTTTGGTAGCCTGGAGGTGGAGCATACGGTGAGTGGCACCGTGTGGATCAAGGCCGGCGAGGAGGTGATGTGATGAAAGGAATTACAAATGCTTCTGCTGAACGTATGGAGATGTTGGCAGGGTCGCTGTCCACCTCGGCGAACGGTACCTTTTTGCCTCGGTATAAGGGGTATGACTATTTTGACCGCGTGGACGTGAACGTGGACGCCACCGTCTATTCGAAAAAGTTTTTGGAGGGTACGCTGGAGGAACTGACCCCTGCCGTGATGGGAAACGCGACGTATATTACCGCAACTTGTTTTAGCGGCGATCACGTGTTGAAGAAGGTGGTGTTGAATAGCCATTGTACCGAGATACGGAGCAATGCCTTTTATAACGCTGCGGTGGAGGAGGCGGATCTGTCGGCGGCTAACTTGACGAAAGTACATAATTATGCCTTTTGTAACTGCAAAGTTAAGAAACCTTTGAAACTGGGGAACGTGGACACGATTGGTGACTATGCCTTTGCAAATCTGTACGATATGCCGAGTATTAGTATGGGCACCGTGCGGGAGATGGGGCCATTTTGCTTTCAGAACGCCTGTGCGTTGGTGTCTCAGGATATCCCGGAAAGTTGCGAAACGATGAAGGCACAGGCGTTTTCTGTGAATAATGCTAACGCGAGTAGAGCGAATAAGGATTTCCATTTGGTGCTGAAACGCGAGTACGTGGTGGACGAGACGGATACGGTAGTGCAAAAGGGTACGCAGATGGAGGATGATCTGGTGAAAACACGGTCTTCGAATAGCGGTGTGATGGTGTTTGTGCCGTTGAACTCTTTGCGCAATTACCGTACGAGACAGAATTTTACGAATCTGTTGACCGTGATGGGGGCTTGGCAAAACTTTAACGAAGGGGAGACTTTGCCCTCGGAGTGGGTCTATTCGGTGGGAGAAAGTAGCGCCACCTACCGCTTGACCTGGTATAAGGAAGGCACCCTGTTGAACGAGGTGACGGTGGCGGATAGAAGCAGTCGATATTATGCGAGAGTGGAGGTAGTGAGTGAGTAGGTTTTTGACGGTGACCCTTGCGGTCGTATTGTTGGTGCTGGCGGTGTGTCCGATTGGACAGGCCATGGCAGAGGAAACCCCTGCAGAGGGGAGTTTGGAAGAAAAGACGGAGATTTTATCTCCGTCTGAGAACCCTGAGGAGGGGAACGTGAGTCGCTATTTCGTGGAAGTTTGGCTGGATAAACTGTTGAACGGTTTGGCGGTGGTCGTGGGCTGCTTGGGCGCGGTGTTGGCCTGTTTGTCTAAGGTGAAAAAGGCGCACGGTGTGTTGGTAGGAGAAACCAAAAAGTTGGGCGAAAACGAGAAGGTGCTTGGCGAGATGCAGAAGGTGTTGACCACGCAACAGGCGGAGTGTGCGGCGCTCCTTGGGCAGCTGCGGCAGGCACTCCATAAGGTGGCCGACGTGGAAGAAAGCGCTGAAGCGCTCCGAGTGGAAGTCCAGCAGGATATGGGCAAGTTGCTAGGCGGACTGCGCTTGGCCCTGACGAATGATAGCGGTCTTGTGACGAAAGGAGTGGCGAAGGAAATTGCAAAACTCCTGGAGGTGAAGAATGAAGAAGAATAGACGGCTGTGGTTGCCCGGGTTGTACGCGTTGCAGACCCTGCTTTGCCTTCTCCCCGTGGCGGTGGTGGTGGGACTGGATTGGAACGTGTATACCGCCACCCCTGCCCGATCGGTGTCTTTGTCCCTGGTGGGCGTGCTTGCGGTTGGGTTGGTGGTATTGACGACCCTGGGTAAAACTCCGAAAAACGTGCGGCGCGTGGTGTGGTACGGCGTGGCGGCAGGCGTGCTATGGGTGGTGCGACCTATCGTGGCGAATATTGCTATGTTGGTGAGCGCCCTGGCGGTGGGCGAGCTGCTGGCGGAGCTGGTGGCAAAACCCTTGATCGCAAAGGAGAAGCGTGAGCGAGCCTGTGCGCCTACCGTGAAGGCGTTGAACGAGGTGGTTGACGAACTGCGAGGGAGAGTGTAGAGATGAGTAAAGTGAAGGACTATTTGCGACTGAACGTGTTTTGGTTGGTCGTGGTGTTGGTGTGCGGTGTGTATATGGCACGCGGCTTGGTGAACGTGGTGGAGACGGGTAAGACGGTGGGGGAAATCCTCGCGGACGGCGCTCTGTCTGCTTTGTTTGGCTTTTTGGTGAGTAAGCTGTTGAGCTTGCAGGGATTGGCAAAGGGGGAAGTGAACGAGCAGGTGAGCGCAACCCAAGCTCTGCACGCTAGGACGGTGGAAAGCGTGAGCCATTATATCCACGATCTGGATAAGTGGTGTGATATCCAAAACCGTGAGGCGGTGGAAAATGCACGCAGAAAGATTTTGGCGGTGGCAGGATTGAGTTATGAGGACTACGTGTGCGGACGATATCCTCTGTCTGTGGACGGTAAGTTGGTGATGGTGGAGGAGCGCGGTTTGCCTCGCAACAAGAAAAAGGCGGTGCGAAAGGCAAGGCGGCTACGCCTGACCCCCTTGACGGGCGGTGCGCTGACTACCGACGGCGTGCGGATCAAGGACCCCTACGATTTTGGGGACGATAAGGCGCACTACGAGAGAAAGAGAGATTTGAAACAGGTACTGTCTAAGGTGGCGTGCGGTCTGTTGTTTGGTTATTTTGGCGTGCAGTTGATCGCCAACTGGAGCGTGTCTAATTTGATTTGGACGGCTTTGCAGGTGGTGGTCTTTTTGATTATGGGCGTGATTGCTTATTTGCAGGCCTACTTCTTTGTGGTGGACGTGGACCGTCACCGTGTGATTCGCAAAATTGATCATCTGCAAAAGTTCCGCGCCTGGCGTGAGCAAGCGGAAACGGAGGGGGCAACGCCCCCTTCTATTGCGGAGAGTGTAGAGGAGGAAAAGCATGAAGAAAAGTGAGATGGATTGGAAAAAGTGGTACTTGAGCACCACGGGTAAGGAATGGTCGGACGAGGAGGAAAACGAGAGCCCGACCGGCCTGACGAGCGCACAAAAGAAGGTGGGCGACCTGTTGTATCGGCAGTACTTGGCAGAGAAGAAAATCAAGGAGGATATGCAATACGACTTGGCGGAGGCAAAGGTGGCGAAGGAAAGCGCAGAGAGAAACGCCGTTGCTGCCGAGAAAACCCTGCAAAAACACCTGAAGGAATCGAATAAGGCAAACCGATTGGACGGCTTGGGTGTGGCAGACAGCCTGGTGGCGGAGGGCGGCAGACAGTTGCAAACAGCCCTTGGTAATATCGACCAACGCTACCAAAGCCTGCGTAATCAGTTGCGGACGGAGTACGGTGAGCGTATGGAAACGGCCGCAAAACAGACGGCAGACGGAATGAAAGAAGTGGAAACCGAGGTGAATCAGCGTGCTGCTGAGGTGTGGAAGGAAATGAAGAAGAGCATGAGCGAGCGACTGCCCGATATGCTGTCGGCGGACGCGCACAGTTACCGCCCCGAAGGATTGCAGGCGTTGCGAGAGGAGATTGAGAAAAACCGCACTAGGTTGGGTGTGTATGCGGAGGACGCGATGGATTGGGTGAATTCGCTGAAGGTGCAGACGGTTGAAAAAGGCGAGGTGCTGTTGAAAACCGAGTTTGGCGATAGCATTGTGAGCGCAGAGGATTATAGGCGCGCGGACTCGGTGAAGTACGAGGGCGGCGCAGGCGTGAAAATCACGGGCGCAGATATCTGGAAGGTGAGCTTTGAGGGGGAAACCTTCCGCCTGCTTGCGGACGACTTTGTGGACGAAAAAACCAACGCAACCTTGCACGCACTTGCTGACAGTAAGAAAATGAGTGTGAATACGGGTACCGTACTGTATCTGGGTGGAAAACTGTACGTGTTTGATGGCGTTTCCTCGTGGCGTGGCGTGAAGAGCTTTAATGCTAAAACCGGCACGAAGGGCTTGAACAGATTGCTGTATTTGATTGGACAAAAGGAGTATGAAGATGAGGAAAATGCATAGAAAAACCTTGGATAAACCCCTGAAGAATGAGGACCTCGTGCGTGTGCTTGGAGAACTGTGTAAGGCGGTTGACCGTATGGAAAAAACCGTAGAGGGTCTGGTGCGACAGGGCGGTGGCTATCTGGCGATGGATACCGTGTTGGACGAGTATATGAATGGCGACGGGAGGTAGAGATGGAGGAAAAAGTATGTGAGTTGTGGCAGATGTATCGGCAGGGCGCTTCGTATATGCGTGCTTTGCATTTGCCGGAGACGGTGCGGCAAAACGTGCGCTTCTACGAGGGGGACCAATGGGCACCCCCTACGCAGGCCACGAAAAATATGCCGAGACCCGTGGTGAATATGGTGAAATTTGTGTGTCGCAATAAGCGTGCCAAGTTGGTGTTGACCCCTGTGAAGTTACTGTACAAGTGCGAGAGCAATCCTGCGCTTGGCGAGCGATTTACACGGTTTGCGGATTTTATGCTGCGTGAAATGCACATGAAGGAGATGGATTCGCGCGCCATTAAAGACGGCCTGTTGAAGGGAAGTTATTGCTACCACTTCTATTGGGACGCCGACTATTTGGGTTTGAGCGGTAGTCGAGGTGCGGTGCGCTGTGAGTTGATCGATCCTCTGCACGTGTATTTTGCCAATCCGCGTGAGCCGGACGAGCAGAAGCAGGCGTGGATTATGATTGCAAGCCGCGTACCTTTATCCAGCGTGTTGGAGATGGCAGACGAGGACGTGGACCGTGAGTTGATCCTCCCTGACGAGGACGCAGAGGGAGTGTTGGAGCCTGAGGGCGCAAAGCTTTGTACCCTGTTGACCCGATATTTCCGTGTGGGGGACGAGGTGTACTGTGAGCGCGCGGTGAAGGGCACGATGGTGACGAAAGCCTATTCCTTGGCCCCCGTGGAGTACGTGGGAAAGGGGGCGAGTGCGGTAGAGTTGAAGCACCACAAGGCAACCCTGTATCCCGTGGTATTTGGTTCCTACGAGGAGAGAGAGGACAGTATCTACGGCATAAGCGAGGCAGAAAGCATTATTCCCAACCAACGCATTATGAACCATATTTTGGGCATGGAGGCCCTGGCTATCCAAAATATTGCATGGGGAAAGTACGTAGTCAGAAAGGACGCTCTGAAGGGACAGCAGATCAGTAACGAGCCGGGCGAGGTGTTGGTGGACTATTCGTCGGAAGGAAACGGTATTCGCAAACTGGAGCAACACGGTATGAGTGGATTGCCCATTAGTTTTGTGAATAACTTAGCAGACCTGACCCGATCGGTGACGGGCGCAAGCGAGGTGATGACGGGGGATAACTTTTTGAACCTGTCGGGCGCGGCGATTGCGCAGCTGCAGGCGCAGGCAAACCAACCCATTGAGGAACAGAGAGAACGCTTTTGGCGAGTGAAAGAAAGACAGGGGCAGGTGTTGGCGCAACTGTGTAAGTTGTACTACGCAACCAAAGAGTGGTACGACGAAACGGCAGGCGCAGAACCGGCGCGTGAGGTGTTTGTGGCGGACGATTATTTGGACGTGGATATGGGCGTGAGCGTGCAGGCCTGTACCGGCGCAAGCTCGTCGACCGCTTCTGACGTGCAGTTGTTGGAAAATCTGTTTGCCCGTGGCGCCATTGACGCGGTGACCTTTGTGAAGGCCTATCCCGAGGAGGCGTTGTTTGATAAGGAGAGAATCCTGCGATTGGTAGGGGAATATACCGACCGAATGCAGGCGCCTGTTGCGGATAGCGTTGACAAAGTGACTCTGCCTGCGGTATAATTGAAAAAGATGCACCGAGCGGTGCATCAACCCCGATAAAAAAACGAAAAGGTCCAAAGTTATTTTGGACCTTGACGTGGCAGGGGAGACGCGAGTCGAACACGCAACCGACGGTTTTGGAGACCGTTGCTCTACCATTGAGCCACTCCCCTTTGTGTCGCTATTATAGGACAGCGCGGAAGAATAGTCAACAAAAATAGGAGATTTTATGAAAAAAGTAACCATTTACACTGACGGAGCCTGCTCCGGCAACCCGGGAAAGGGGGGCTGGTGCGCGATTTTGATGTATCGCGACGTGGAAAAGGTGCTCTCGGGCGGAGAAAAGTTGACCACCAATAACCGCATGGAATTGGAGGCGGTACTGAAAGGGTTGGAGGCTTTGCGTGAGCCTTGTGAGGTGAGCGTGTATTCGGATAGCGCGTACGTGGTGAACGCGGTGGAAAACGGTTGGCTGGTAGACTGGAAGGCGCGCGGTTGGAGAACGGCAGGAAAGTCGGACGTGAAAAACGTGGATCTGTGGGAAAGGTTGCTTGCCCTTATGAAGGTGCACCACGTGCAATTCGTGAAGGTGAAGGGTCACGCGGATAACGTGAATAACAACCGTTGTGACGAGTACGCAAGATTGGAGATTACGCTGTTGAGTAGCGAGGAATAGAATTGTCTATACTACCGAGGGAGGTGTGGCTTCTGCCAAGGGTAGTATGGAATCGGATTTGTGGGATTTGTTTTGTAAGACGGGTTTGCCCGAAGTGTATTTACTGTATAAGGAGAGATGCCGTGGACAAGGTGATGGGTTTGGTGATACGAACGACCGACGTGGGGGAGAGCGACCGCTTGGTGACTCTGTTGACCCCTGACCACGGAAAGGTGACGGTCAAGGTGCGCTCCTGCCGTACGGCAAAGAGCAAGTTGCGCTACGCCGCACAACTCTTTTGTTTGGGCGAGTATCAGTTGGCGGAAAGCAGAGCAGGCCACGTCGTGATCGGTTGCGACACGGTGGACGGATTTGCTGCGCTGGGCACTGACCCCGACGCTTATATGGGCGCCTGTGTGGTGGTTGAGGCGAGTGAGAGATTGGCCGTGGAGGGAATGGCGGATGCGGATCTGTTCGTGCGTGCGCTCCACGCTTTGAAAGCCCTGGCGTACGACGGGAAGCCTCTGCTTGCAAGCGTGCATTGGCTGTGGCAGGTGTTGGCGATGGCAGGTCACCGTCCGAGTGTGCCCGTAGAGGGAGAGGACTGTCTGTGGGTGGACTATTACGGCTGTGCTATTTGGGAAGAGGAGAAGGAGAGAGCGGTGCGCCTGTCGGCGGAAGTGACCCGTGCGGTGCGTGCGTTGGCTCTTGATAGAGAGATTGCGGAAGAAGTTTTGCCCGAGCTCTTTGCCTTGCTTGGACGGCTACTGTGGCTTGGGGCAGGAATGACCCTTTCGTCGGTGAAAACCATGGCGACCATGCTTTTGCCCCATTCGGGCGCTCGCGCATAGGCCTACGCATAATTTATCTATTATTTTATTACATATTTTTGGAAATTATTTCTTTACATTTTGATATTCATGGGGTATAATTCCAATTGGGTTTACCCCATAATTTGTAATTTTTTGTAGGAGGACTATATTGAATGTCTAAGAAATACGTGTATTTGTTTACCGAAGGTAATGCAACGATGCGCAATTTGCTGGGCGGCAAGGGTGCTAACTTGGCTGAAATGACCCATATCGGTCTGCCTGTTCCCCAAGGCTTCACCATCTCTACCGAGGCTTGTACTCAGTACTATGAAGATGGCCGTACCATCAACCCTGATATCCAAAAGGAAATCATGGAAAACATCGTGAAGATGGAAGAAATCACCGGTAAGAAGTTTGGCGACAAGAAGAACCCCCTGTTGGTTTCTGTCCGTAGCGGCGCCAGAGCATCCATGCCCGGTATGATGGACACCATTTTGAACCTTGGCTTGAACGAGGAAGTGGTTGAGGTTATCTCTGCTCAATCCGGTAATCCCCGTTGGGCTTGGGACTGCTATCGCCGTTTCATCCAAATGTTCTCGGACGTTGTGATGGAGGTCGGTAAGAAATACTTTGAGCAGCTGATCGACAAGATGAAGAAAGAGCGCGGCATCGTGTATGACGTGGAGCTGACCGCTGATGACCTGAAGGAGCTGGCTCGTCAATTCAAGGCTGAGTACAAGGCTAAGATCGGTGAGGACTTCCCCTCTGATCCTAAGGTGCAACTGTTTGAGGCTATCAAGGCTGTGTTCCGTAGCTGGGACAACCCCCGTGCTAACGTCTATCGCCGTGACAACGATATCCCCTATAGCTGGGGTACTGCTGTGAACGTGCAGATGATGGCTTTCGGTAATATGGGCGACGATTGCGGTACCGGTGTTGCCTTTACCCGTGATCCTGCTACCGGTGAGAAGCACCTGATGGGTGAGTTCCTCGTGAATGCCCAAGGCGAGGACGTGGTTGCCGGCGTGCGCACCCCCATGAAGATCAGCGAGATGGAAGCTAAGTTCCCCGCTGCTTACGCTCAATTTATTGAGGTTTGCCGTATCCTTGAGGATCACTACCGTGATATGCAAGATATGGAGTTCACCGTAGAGCACGAGAAGTTGTATATGCTGCAAACTCGTAACGGTAAGCGTACTGCTAAGGCTGCTCTGAAGATTGCTTGTGACCTGGTGGATGAGGGCATGATCAGCGAGCAACAAGCCGTGATGATGATTGACCCCCGTAACCTCGACACTCTGTTGCACCCCCAATTCGACGCTAAGGCTCTGAAGGCTGCTGAACCCATCGGTAAGGCTCTGCCCGCAAGCCCCGGCGCTGCTGCAGGTCAAGTGGTGTTTACCGCTGAGGACGCTAAGGAGTGGAAGGCCAACGGCAAGAAGGTGGTGTTGGTTCGTTTGGAGACCAGCCCCGAAGATATCGAGGGTATGAAGGCCGCTCAAGGTATTTTGACCGTTCGCGGCGGTATGACCTCTCACGCAGCCGTTGTTGCCCGCGGTATGGGTACCTGCTGTGTTTCGGGTTGCACCGAAATCAAGATGGACGAGCACAACAAGGTGTTTGAGCTGGGTGGCTACGTGTTCCACGAGGGCGACGAGCTGTCTATCGACGGTAGCACCGGTAAGATCTACAAGGGTATTATGCCTACCGTAGACGCTGAAATCAGCGGTGAGTTTGCCCGTATCATGGCTTGGGCTGACAAGTATCGCAGCTTGAAGGTGCGTACCAACGCCGACACTCCCAAGGACGCTCGCAAGGCTCGTGAGTTGGGTGCTGAGGGTATTGGTCTGTGCCGTACTGAGCATATGTTCTTTGAGGCTGACCGTATTGCTGCTATCCGTGAGATGATCTGCTCGGATACCGTGAGTGAGCGTGAGGCTGCTCTGGCTAAGTTGGAGCCCATGCAACAAGGCGACTTCGAGGCTATCTACGAGGCTCTTGAGGGATATCCTGTGACCATCCGTTTCTTGGATCCTCCTCTCCACGAGTTCGTTCCTACCGAGGAAGCTGACATCGCTGCTCTGGCAGAGAGCCAAGGCAAGACCGTAGCTGAGATCAAGAACATTATTGCAGGATTGCACGAGTTTAACCCCATGATGGGTCACCGTGGCTGCCGTTTGACCGTTACCTATCCCGAGATTGCTAAGATGCAAACCCGCGCCGTTATTAAGGCTGCTATCAACGTGCAAAAGCGTCATCCCGAATGGAGAGTGCTGCCCGAGATCATGATTCCGTTGGTTGGCGACAGCAAGGAGTTCTTGTTTGTGAAGAAGATCGTGGTGGAGATTGCTAACGAGCTGATTGCTGCAAGTGGCGTTGAGTTGAAGTACGAAGTTGGTACTATGATCGAGATCCCCCGCGCTTGCTTGACCGCTGACGAGATTGCTAAGGACGCTGAGTTCTTCTGCTACGGTACCAACGACTTGACCCAAATGACCTTTGGTTTCAGCCGTGATGACGCAGGTAAGTTCCTGAACGCTTACTACGACACCAAGATCTACGAGAACGATCCCTTTGCTAAGCTCGACCAAAACGGCGTTGGCAAGTTGATGGATCTGTCGGTGAAGTTGGGTAAGAGCGTGCGTCCCGAGATGCACATCGGTATCTGCGGTGAGCACGGCGGTGACCCCAGCAGTATCGAATTCTGCCACAGCATTGGTCTGAGCTACGTGAGCTGCAGCACCTTCCGTGTGCCGATCGCTCGCTTGGCTGCTGCACAAGCTAACATCAAAAATCCTCGCTAAGAGGTAGAACGTGAGGAGCAGGTGAAAGCCTGCTCCTTTTTTTTATGCTCGAAGGGGGTTTACAAATTTGAGATACTATCTTGACAATGCGCGGCGGATAGGGTATAATCGTGCGTGAGGTAAAATGATGACCTACGTAGACCATAGCGATTATAATCGATATATAGCAAGTCTGCCGGAGTGTACCTTGAGCGAGGAGGAGTTGGTGGATTTGGCAAAGGCGGCACAAGAGGGCGATCTGGACGCGCGCTCTGCTTTTGTCAATGCTCAACTGAAGTGGGTGGCACGTTTGGTGCATAAGCACTACGGTAGTACCGGCTATGAGATGGATTTGATTTCGGCTGCCAATCGATTGCTGTTGCAACTGGTGGATAGCTATAAGCCCGACGCAGGACGCTTTTTTAGTTATGCGTACGGCATTATCCGCAAGGAGCTTGCCACCGAGTTGAAGGTGATTTGCTGTAGCGTGAGCGCACCGCGCGGTCATTTGAAGTGGGGCACCCGTCTGTGGCAGGTGTACCGTGAGGCGCTGGGCGAGGGCAAGAATAGCGAGGAGGCCTTGGATGCGGCTACGCGCGTATTTCTGCGGAGTGAGCGTGGCACCGATCTGGACGAGCTGAGCCCCGAGAAGCAGGTGAAGGCACGCCGACACGTGAGTTCGATCATGGCGGTGGTGCAACCCACCGTTTCGCTGAACGACCAGGTGGGAGATGCGAAAAACGCAAGCGAATTGATGGCGATGATCCCCGACGATGGGGTGACGCCTGAGGAAGGATATTTGCAATCGGAGGATATGCGACAGTTGCGCCGTGCGGTGGGTATGTTGAAACCCAAGCACCGCTACGTGTTGGTGCGCAGTTACGGTCTGTTTGGATATACCCCTTTGCGCGCGGTGGAGATTGCGGAGTTGTTGCAGGTGAGCCGTCAGCGTGTGAACGCCGTGCGACAAAATGCAGAGCGTGAGTTGCGGGAAATTCTGTTGCAACTGCGCAAAGACGAGGAAGAATAGATTGCTCCCACCCGGATTTATTGGTGTATTATTAAGATTTCATTAAGAATTGCAATAAATAAAGGTTTTCGAATTATTTGCGACTATAAATAAGCAGATAGTTCTTTTACTGTGAGGTAAGGTATGGATTTCCAAGGTATATCGGGTGCGTGGCTGGACGAGCTGAAGCAAAAGGTGGATATCGTGCAATTGATATCCGCTTCTGTTGCGCTTTCTCGAAAAGGGAATCTGTGGTGGGGGTGCTGTCCTTTCCATCACGAGAAGACGCCTTCCTTTGCGGTGGACGAGCGTAAGGGGTATTACCGTTGCTACGGTTGCCACGAGGGCGGTGATATCATCAGCTGGGTGCAAAAGACGGAATCCCTGGAATTTATGGACGCGGTGAAATACCTGGCGAAGATTGCCGGCATGAAAGTGCCTGAGACACAGCGTGACGCTAAGGCGGTGGCAAGACGAGAGCGATTGCTCGGTATGATGAAACTGGCCGCTCGTCATTACTATGAGAATCTGGGCAAGAATCCGCGCGCTCAAGAATATCTGCGCTCGCGAGGATTGAGCGAGGGATTGGTGCGCCACTTTGGACTGGGTTATTCGCAGGGCGGACAAGCCTTGATCAAGACCTTGAGTGACGCAGGATATAGCCTGAAGGAAATGCAGGATTGCTCCTTGATTGGTACCAATAGCGAGGACGGCACCCATTACGACTTTTTGGCAAACCGCCTGATCGTGCCTGTGTTTGACGCGTACGGCAACGTGGTGGCCTTTGGCGGCCGTATCCTGGAAAAGAGAGAGGGAGTAGCGAAATATAAGAACTCGCGAGAGACCGAGCTTTTCCAAAAGAGCCGCACCCTGTACGGATTGAACTTTGTGAAAAAGTACCGTATGC
>JAFTOZ010000098.1 GCA_017463565.1 Clostridia bacterium
CAGCAATTCCAGGGGCTCTTTGAGCTTTTCGGACACAGAGTCCAGAGTCAAATCGTTAGCAATGCCAAAGTTGCCCGCCAGCACGTTGAGTCTGGAGAAGAAGGTACGTGTTGCGCCCGTACGGTCCGCAAGGGTTGCACTCACGGCGTCACCCATATTGTTCAGCACCAACTCGGTCTTGTAGCGAGTACCCTCGGGCGCCTCGGGATCGATGATCGTCAGCGCAGTCACAAACAAAGCCTCGGGCATAGCGTTGGTAGAGCCGTCTCCATCCATTGTAACGCGTACGATGGTCTGCAAGGTATAGTAGCCGTCCAGCGCACGCTCGGTATCTGCGCCGTGGTAGAGGTGCATTTGCACGATATGGGCGTTGCCGCCCTCCAGCGCAATGCCCTCGGGATAGATAAGGGAAGCAATAGCACCCAGCGCCGCACCATCCAAATAGGTGCACATATCCGCTAGGGCGCGCGTATCACCGTAGATAGAGGCAAAATCAATGAAGTCAGCGCCAATGGTCACGGTGCCTTCCATATTGTCGGTGGAGATTTGGCTGCCCTCGGCGATATAGAAGTTGCGGTTGATATAGTGGAAGAAACGTGCGGCGTTGTCGGTCATACTGCCGGGTGTGCCGCTTTCGGCAAATACGTTGTCGCTCTCGTTTGCCAAAGCCAGCAATTCGGCGCTCAATCCACGCACCACCGTGACGTCCTTGCCGATAGTGCCAAAGTGCGCTACGCCGTCTGCCATGAATACGGTGGGGGTTTCTGCCGCCAAGGTTTCGGTGGACAGGGCAGGTGCGCTACCAAAGGCCTGCAAATCCGCACGCAAAGCTTCGGGGTCCGTCTTGATGCGGTTGCCCTCGCCGTCCAGATAGTAGCCCTCGCTATCTACCGCCATGCCAAGTGCGTCCATACCTGCAGAGAACTCGTAGGGGGTCTTTTCGTACATAGCCATATCCTCGCCCTCTGCGGCGTAACTGCCGTCTACCAAGAAGTCAAACAGGGTGGGCAGGACGATAGCGCCTTCGGTATATTCGATACCGCCAAAGCGAGACAGAGTATCCTCAAACACGGGGCGGATTTGCTCGCTGACGGTTGCGGTCAGGTCGTCTAGATTGATTTCGAACTCAATGCCAAACGAGGTTGCCATATCTACCAGACGGTCAAACAGGTTTTGCGTTTCCTCTTTGGTCATATCGTTGATACACAAAGAGGTAGCGTAGTCATTGTCCAAATCGATCTCTGCTTGCAGATAGAGATAGGGAGGCAGGATCTTGGTGATGATATCCTCGGGGTCGGCAGAAATTGCCTTGACTTGAATCCAAGCGGTCAAACTGCCGGGGGCTACGTGCAGAGCCAAAACGCTGGCCTCGCCCACGCCCTCCACGGGAATGGTTGCCTCGCCGATAAAGCTCTCGATCAAGGCGCCCATACGGCGGTCGGTCAACTGGGTGCGCAACTCGGCATAGGGGGTGGTATCCTGATAGAGCTTGGTAAAGTCCAAGGTGCCGGCGTCGATATTCAATTCCTGGATATTATCTGCCGTGATTTCTTTGCCGTCTGCAATATAGAAGTTGCGGTTGATATCCGCAAAGAAAGCGTCACTGTCCGCAGGCAGACCCACGTAGCTATTGCTCCACGAATCTACGTCCAGATCCCACACCACGTCGGTATGCATAGTATGGTAGCCTACCTCGGGGTTGCGACCGAATTCGCGCAGGCGGTTAGCTAAGGCCAAATCGTCTGCAGGGTCGGACGTGTAGCTACCGTCACCCGAGTGTGCCAGTTTGTTGATGGTGGCGAAAATGTTGCCCAACTGCAACTGCTCGCCAGCCACGTCGTAGACCAATACGATACTCTCTTCGATGGTTGCAAAAGCATCGTCCATCGCGGTCTCGATATTGCCAATCAACTCCTCCGCCATATCTGCGCCGGCAAATACCTTGACTAAGCGCAGGAAATTGTCGGCAGGACGGTCGTTGATTTCAATCTCGGTGTGGAAGCGTGCCGTTTGGCTATAATCCTCGGCGTACAGCAAAACGCGAGCGGTAAGATAGATATCCTCGGGCAGGAATTGCTCCACCGAGAAACTCATTCCTTCCCCCTCGCCAGCTGCTGCGACCGACTCTTCTTTGAATACGGCGCGCAAAATCAACTTGATCGCCAAGCCGTCTGCGGTACCGTTGCCGTCCAAGTCTTCCTTGACGAATTCGCAGTTGACGACGGATACGGACTTGATGAGAGAATCCATCGCGTCCTCGCCTGCTGCCGCCACCGAGCCACCCGTCAACTCGTCCAACATACCGCTATCGTTAATCAGTTGTGCCAAAGCACCGCCTTGGATCGCTACGTTCAACTCGGACAAAGCGCGTGTGTCGGTATAGAGACCCACCTTGTCTGCGGTGGGGTTAAAGCGCAAACTGTCTGCCGAAATTTGCTCGGCAATATTGCCGTTAAACAATTCTTCGGCGGTAAATTGGGTGTTCAGATAATACTTGTCTTGCAACTCGTTCAACACCGTGTCGGCAGGGGTGCCCACGTAGGCGTTAGGAGCGTATTCGTGGTAGTTATAGACAACCTTGAACAAATCTTGAATCTCCTCCACGCTCAATACGTCTGCGTCTGTCAGAGCACCCTCGCTTTCTGCGACGAAACGCTTGCTGAAGCCGCGCACCAACTCATACAGAGAGGGCAGTTGCAGAGCGCC
>JAFTOZ010000099.1 GCA_017463565.1 Clostridia bacterium
AATGCGCCATCAAAATAAAAGGCATTTACTTTGCGCACATAGGGCGTGCCATCTGCCGTTGTTGCTAATGCAATAATGCTGTCTTTCCCAAAACGTTCAATCAGTATCTCTTCTGCTTCTTTTGTTATCTTCTCCATTTTTCCTTCCTCAGTTAAATTCTTATTTATCAGTGAGTATATTATACGATAAAAGCTAATTAAAAACAAGGCGTTTATTCAGCGATTCAATAATTGAACGATACCCCTTAAATTGAACGAAAGGGGGGTAAAGTGAACGATTTATATTTTACGGAGAAAAGCAAAAAAAGTGTGTAACTTTAATCACTTTCGCAGAAAGTGTATATCATCAGACACGGGGTGGCTGAATATCATCAATGCATAGCATTGTATATCATCAAACCGCAGGAAAATACACTCTGATGAGTGATGATATACAGCCCAGAGGGCTGATGAGATACACGCTGAAGCGTGATGATATGCCAAACCTGCGGTTTGGATAAAAAAAGTCGTATCAAATTGATACGACTTTTTTGGTGCGGATAGCAGGACTTGAACCTGTATGAACTAATGCTCACTAGAACCTGAATCTAGCGCGTCTACCAATTCCGCCATATCCGCAGGCACTCGTATTGCACTCGACGAGCATCGAGGGGGCGCAGGGCCAATACGGCATAAAGGAGGAAATGCGCCACCGAAGACCGCTTCTGCGATCAACTGCTTTTTTATTCTAAGAGTTCTTTCTCTAAATGTCAACCATTTTCTTGACGCTTTTGCAAGTTTGTTCAACTTTTTGTCAGAAATTCTCCTCTCTGCCCCTCATGATTTTGAACAATGCGCGGAAATCTCCCTTTATTTCTCATTTAGGGTTGAAATGGGTCTCTTTTTAATGTAAAATATAGACAAAAGGGGGAAGATTATGGAAAATACACCCGAAGTCACACCAGTACAAAGCAAGAAACTATCTGTCCGAAACCTGCTCATGTTCCCACTAGGCACAATCGGCCGCGATTTTCTATATAATTTCTTCAATAACTTTCTGCTTTCCTTCGTTCTCCTCACAAAGAACCTAACGAATCTCCAATTTGCCTCGATCACAGGCATCATCATTGCTGCCCGAATCTTTGACGCGTTCAACGACCCCATCATGGGTGGCATTGTAGAAAACACGCGCACCAAATGGGGCAAATACAAACCCTGGCAGCTACTTGGCGCGGTGCTTACCGCAGGCGTTGTGATCGCCCTATTCAACGTACCGTTGCAAGGGTGGGGCTTTATTGGATTCCTGGCGGTAGTCTACTTTATGTTCTCTATCACATTCACTATGAACGACATTTCCTATTGGGGAATGTTGCCCACACTCACCTCCAACTCCAAAGATCGCGACCGCCTCACCAGTTTTTTGCAGATTGCAGTGGGCATCGGAGCAGGTCTCAGCGGATTTGCCATTCCCATCCTCACTATGGGCGAAATTGGCTCCAAGGTCTTTGGTAGCGCACCCGTTGCCTTCGCCTGGATATCCGTGATTGCCGCAGCCCTGATGATCCTTTTCCAACTATTCACCATTCTCGGCGTAAAAGAAGATCCCCTGCCCCCAATCTCCAGCAAAAAGCCACCACTGAAGTTCAAGGACATTTTCCGTACCATTTTCCGCAACGACCAGCTGTTGTGGTACACCCTCATTATGCTCATCTTCAGCGTGGGTACCAACGTAGTTGGTGGCGGACTTTCCACCATGTATATCTACTTCGAGTTTGGCTATGACGGCATGCTCACCATGCTATTCGGTATCGGCTACGGCATTGTCGGCACTATTTTTACCCTATTCTACCCAAAACTCAGCGAAAAATTCACGCGCGACAAAGTGCTCTACTCCACAGGTATCTGTATCATCGTCGGCTACCTGCTTATGCTTATCATGGGTCTATCCATACCCACAGGCTACGGTGCTTTCAGTATCGACGTGCTCGGCATGCACTTCAATTTCACCCTCAAATACTTTATGATGATGCTCGCCAACACCGTACTTGGTTGGGGCGGCGGCTTCTATATGATCATCGTCATCAATATGGCAAACTCGGTGGAATATAACGAATACAAAACCGGCCGTCGCGAAGAAAGCCTCATATTCTCCCTGCGCCCCTTCACCGCCAAGCTGGGATCTGCCCTCACGCAAGGACTCGTTTCCCTCGTATATCTTGTCGCAGGTGTGCTCACCATCACCAACCAAATATCCCAGCTGGAAAATAGCGCCGCATCAAACGCTATCACCGCAGAGCAAAAGAACGCTGCCATTCTGGAGGTCATCAAGGGCGTACCCGAAAGCAGCAAGATTATTTTGCTCGTCTGTATGTGCGTGATCCCCATCGTGTTCATCAGTGTTGCCATGATTCTCTACAAAAAGAAAACCTTCCTCAACGAAAAGAATCTTGCTCTGATGGCAGAAGAGGTGGCAAAACGCAAGCAAGAAGAGGCGGCTGCAGCAGAAAGCGAAGCATAGCACCTACACGGCACGCAATCTTTCGTAGAGCTCTGCAGTACTCAGTACCGCTTTATAATAGTTTCTAGTTTCCGCATAAGGGATAGCCTCAAGCGCTATCCCTTTTTCTATCCATTTGTCAACAGTTGCAGGGCCGGCATTGTATGCGCATAGCGCCCACTCCAAACTGTAGTCTTGCAAAAGATACGAAAGATAAGCGGCAGCAAGTCTCATATTGTACACAGGGTCCAACAGATCTCCTTGCCCAATGCCGTACTTCTTGCCAATCCACTCTGCCGTCTTGGGCATCAGTTGCATCAAGCCAACCGCACCCTTTGCAGATACGGCGTCAGAAACAAAACCGCTCTCTACGTTTGCAACCGCCAGTATTAAGCTCGCAGAAATCCCGTATTCCTTTGCGATAATCCGTGCAACGTCTGCGTATTTTTTTGCTTTACAAGGGTGCAATTTCGCTATACTACCACCCAGCGAAAGGATAAAAATAAGGCACAGTACACCAAGGGTAACTATGCCTATATTAAGAATACGTTCAAGTTTCGACACAAGGTAGTATATGCCGTGTGCCCTCTATTATTCCTCGCCTGCGTGTGCGCGCTCACGATCTTTCCAAATTGGGTAGAGAATTCCTGCCAAATTCTCAACCGTTCCCGATCCGTCCAGAGGAATAGCATTCGGGGGCGCCACTCCCCCTTTTTGTTGTGCAAGAAGCATCTTTTTTGCCTGCTCCTCCTCAAAGCCACGCCCCATGATACGGCGAATTCGTATCTCGTCAGGACAGGTCACAACCCAAGCCTCATCAAGAGGTATAAAATCGGGTACGTACACGCTTATCTCGACGAAGGACAGCCCCTCTGCCGTCAAAGACAACAGTTCCTCACGGATTATCGGGTGCGCCAAGGCCTCAAGTGCTCGTCGGTTATTCTCATCGGCGAGCATCCACGCACGCAAAATCGCACGGTCCACCCCACCGCTTGTCACGCATGCAGGGCAAATCTCTGCCAATGCAGCTCTATACGAGTCACGCGTCAACAGTTCCGCGTTGATTTTATCCGCGCTATAAACACGAGCGCCCCAAGATTGCAATAAGGATATCGCCGTAGACTTACCCGAGGCCATTCCGCCAAACACGCCAATACGATACGCCATTATTTCGCCTCCAACCAAGTAAAACCGGAAGAAATAGATGCCTCCAAGGGTACAGACAGCTTCATCACGCCCGCCATTTCCTCTGCCAGAATCCGCTCGACTTTGTCCACTTCCTCGGGTGGCGTATCCACTACCAACTCGTCGTGCACCTGTAGAATCAATTTTGCACCCAGGCCTTCCTCTCGCAGTCTATTCCAAACGCGAATCATGGCGAGTTTAATAATATCGCTTGCCGTGCCCTGCAAGGGCATATTCATCGCTGCACGCTCACCAAAAGCACGCACGCTATAGATAGAAGAAGACAGCTCTGGAATACGACGTACACGGCCGGAAAGGGTGGAAACGTACCCTTGCTTTTTGGCCAACTCCACAATATCCTGCATAAACTGTTTGACCTTGGGGTGCAAGGCAAAATACCGCTCGATAAAGTCGCGAGCAGCAGCAACGGTCGATCCGATATTTTGGCTCAGACCGTAGTCGCTGATTCCGTAGATAATACCAAAGTTGACCGCCTTTGCACTACGGCGCATATCTGCACTTACCTCCAATTGGCTCACACCGTAAATCTTAGCGGCGGTGGCGGTATGGATATCGTGGCCGTTGCGGAATGCCTCCACCAAGCCCTCATCGTCCGAATAGTGCGCCATCAAGCGTAGTTCAATTTGCGAATAATCGGCAACAACCAATCTGTTCCCCTCGCTTGCACAAAATGCCGAGCGAATTGCACGCCCCTCCTCGGTGCGCACGGGGATATTTTGCAAGTTTGGCTCGGTCGAAGACAACCGACCCGTCGTCGTTACCGCCTGCTTAAATACGGTGTGCAGCTTGTTCGCGCCGTCCAGCAAAGGCAACATTCCCTCTACGTAGGTAGAGTTCAATTTTGCAATCTGTCGATAGCGCAAAATGTCCGCCACGATAGGATGCAACAAAGACAACTTTTCCAACTTCTCAGCATTGGTACTGCGCTTTTTGTCGGTCGGCAGACCCAATTTGTCAAACAACACTTCTGCCAGTTGTTTTGGCGAATTGATATTGAAGGGATTGCCTGCATAACCGTGAATACGGCGGGTTAGCTCGGACAACTCCTCAGCATACCCCTCGCCCAACGCGCGCAAGCGCGCCACGTCCACAGGAAAACCAACCTGCTCCATATCATAAAGAACAGGCACCAGCGGCAATTCAATGTCGTAGTAGACGTTATCACACCCCTGCTTAGCAAGATACGCCAAGGTCTCCTTGCCCACTTTCAACTGATAGGCGGCGCACAACTCTACGTTCACCTCGTGTTGTTTGGCAAGATCCGCCGAACTCGGCGCCACGTTACCGGCGTCCTTCACGTAGCAAAGCAACATAACGTCCTCTGCCGAAAAAGGGGCACAATGCTCTCTGAAAAGGTAGTAGGTGGATTTCAAATCATAGCACCAAACCTTACTCTTGCCCGAAAGTACTGCCTCGGAAAGGGCGGCAAGCACCTCGTCAGGCGTCAACGAAGAAAGTAAATCTCCGTCCACTATGCGGTACTCGCGCGCGCTGTCAAAAGCAAAGTGCCAACTACCCGAAACGTACGCAAGGGACAAATCCTCTCGTGGCGTAGATAGTAGCGCTCTCAACTCGTCCATCGTCGAAACGTCTACGAGTTCTGCCGAAAATTCTTCTTCCGGCTCGGTTTCTGCATCATAAGTAAACCGCCCTACCAAATTCTTAAAATCAAGCGAACGGAACACGTCAGCTGCGGCTGCGGGCAATTGGCTATTAAACGCACAGTCCGCTACCGCTATCGAAAGAGGCACGGAGCGGCAAATAGTCGCCAGATCGCGTGAGAAATACGCAGATTCCTTGCCGAGGGTCAGCTTCTCCTTGAGTTTACCCTTGATTTCGTCGAGATGTGCATAAATGCCGTCCAAATCAAAGTAGGATTCCAAAAGAGCGCGTGCGGTTTTTTCACCCACACCGGCGACGCCCTTGATATTATCCGACGAATCACCCATCAAACCCTTCAATTCAGGTACTTGCGAGGCAACCAGGCCCTCTTCCTTGAGTTTTTCGGGCGTATATGCAATCACCTCTGTGATACCGCGTTTCGTATGGTAGACGGTCACGTTGTCGCTGACCAATTGCAACACGTCCTTATCCCCCGACACCACGATCACAGGCATTTCCGCTTGTGCCGACAAGGTACCCAAGATATCGTCTGCCTCGTAACCTGCCAACTCCACACGGCACACCTTCATAGCATCCAGCACTTCCTTCAACAAAGGAATCTGCGCAATCAGCGCCTCGGGCGTTGCGTGCCGACCGGCCTTATAAGCATCGTACTGCTTATGACGGAAAGTAGGTGCATGCACGTCAAAAGCACAGGCAATATGCGTGGGTTGCTCCTCTTGAATGAGTTTTGCCAACATCGAAACAAAACCAAAAACACCGCCTGTTGCTCTGCCCGTACTGTCCGTCAAATTGGGCAGGGCATAAAACGCGCGATTTACCAAACTATTGCCGTCTAACAAGAGTAATTTCATATTGCACCTCTTATCTATGATAAACGATTTGCCAAAAAAATACAAGTACGAAGTGGAAATATGCAGGTGCAAGCAATAGAAATCCTCAATCCGCCGCCCCGTCTCGGATTTTGAACAACAAAAAACCCCGCTCTTGCGGGGATTTTTGTTATTTGGCGTATTCCACGCTGCGTAACTCGCGGATAACGCAAACCTTGATTTGACCGGGATATTCCAGTTCTTCCTCCAACTTCTTTGCAATTTCTTTCGCTACAAAGTAGGTCTTGGAATCGTCCACTTCCTCAGGCTTCACCATAACGCGGATTTCGCGGCCGGCCTGAATGGCATAACTTTGCTCCACACCCGGGAAGGAATTTGCAATCGTTTCGATGCTTTCCAGGCGCTTCACATAGCTTTCCAACGATGCACGGCGAGCACCGGGACGGGCACTGCTGATGGCATCTGCCGCCTGCACGATCATTGCCTCAATCGTCTTGGGCTCCACGTCGCCGTGGTGTGCCTCGATGGCATGGATGACTGCAGGGCTTTCCTTGAACTTCTTAGCAAGCTCCACACCGATGGAAATGTGAGTGCCTTCCACCTCGTGATCGATTGCCTTACCGATATCGTGCAACAAACCTGCTCTCTTTGCAATCTTGATGTCGGCGCCCAACTCTGCGGCCAACAAACCTGCCAGATGGCAAACCTCAAGGGAGTGTTTCAGCACGTTTTGACCGTAACTCGTACGGAATTTCAATCTGCCAAGCACCTTCACAAGTTCAGGATTCAGATTGAAAATACCTGCTTCATACACGGCATTCTCGCCTGCTTCCTTCATTTGATTCTCAATCTCGTTGCGGGTCTTATCCACCACTTCCTCAATTCTTGCAGGGTGAATACGGCTATCCGAAACCAATTTCTCCAAGCTCACACGTGCAATCTCACGGCGGACAGGATCAAATCCGGACAGGGTCACCACGTCGGGGGTGTCGTCGATAATGACGTCCACACCGGTAGCATTCTCAAAGGCGCGGATATTACGACCCACTCGGCCAATGATACGACCCTTCATTTCCTCGTTGGGCAGTGCCACCACCGACACGGCGATTTCGCCAGCGTGGTCTGCAGCACAACGCTGAATTGCCAATGCAACCATTTCCCTAGCACGCTTGTCTGCCTCCGACTTGATCTCTTGCTCGGCGGCTCTGCACTCTGCCACGGCGTCACGCTTTGCTTCGTCCACCATAGCGGCAATCAAATTGGCTTTTGCTTCCTCACGGGTTAGGCCGGCAACACGCTCCAACTCTGTATCAATCGTAGCCGCACGCTCTACCAAAGCAGCCTCCGTACGAGCCAGCTCCTGCTCCTTTTGGGTCAGGCGACCACGCGCATTTTCCAAATCCTGTGTTTTACGGTCAAGAGTTTCTTCCTTTTTGTTCAGTTGCTCGTCACGAGCAGCCAAACGCTGTTCTGTGCGGTTGGTTTCCGCGCGAAATGCACGGGTTTCCTTGTCCAACTCAGCACGCATTCTGTGTTGTTCCTCTTTTGCTTCGAGCAAAGCCTCCTTACGCAAAGTCTTTGCTTCCTGCTTACCTTCGTCTACTATACGTTGCGCTTCCTCTTTTGCACTCGAAAACTTTTTATTGACAAATAATCTATATGCAAAGTAACCCACCAGGCCACCGATTGCAGCACATCCAATCGCAATCAGCGCAATACCCCAGGCAGGAACGGCAGACAACAACATAGACGAAACTATACTGTTGATCATGTTTTACCTCCTAATATTCATTTTTCAAGCAACATTAAACCGCATAAGCGGCACTAACATCTTTGCTTATTATACTACGCTATAAATACCTTTGTCAAGACACAATATACCCCATTTAGGGCAGATTTTGCCGAACAAAAGAAAACGGGTCCAACGACCCGTTTGATTATGTACGAGAGAAGAAAGAGATGACTTTGCCAAGGATACGTGCGTGATCCAACTCGTTGTGCATATACACCAGGGGTGCGTGCAGGGGGTTTTCGGGCATCAGCACCAGACGTCCTTCCTTTTCATAG
Source organism: Clostridia bacterium (assembly GCA_017463565.1). Taxonomy (GTDB): domain Bacteria; phylum Bacillota; class Clostridia; order Christensenellales; family CAG-1252; genus RUG14300. Next base: position 8,205 of record JAFTOZ010000099.1, read on the forward strand.
TAATACACACGCTTGATGGTAGCGGTATCGTCGATCGCCACTACCGCAATCTCGCCGTTATTCACCATAGGTTGCTTACGCACAAACACAATATCACCGTCGTAGATACGGGCGTTGATCATACTGTCCCCCTTTGCCACTACGCAAAAGTCTGCGTTAGGCTCCAGGTTCTGCACGATATAATCGTCATAATTATCCTCTGCATAGATGGGTTGACCGCACGCAACGTCACTCAACAAAGGCAGAGCCTTATGAGGCACACCGTCGTGCAACACCACAGCGCCCGACTCGGTGCGTTCTTTCTCTATTCCCAACAAGTAGTCCACGCTCACACCGTAGATATTCGCCAGTTTAATCAAGTCGCTTTGACAGGGCTCTGCAATATCCCTCTCCCACTTAGCAACTGCCTGTTGAGACACGCCCAAACGCGTACCGATATCCGCCTGTGTCAGACGCAAACGCTTTCTTTCCTTACGTAAAACTTCTCCGTTCATTCTTATCTCCTCGGCCTTACGGCCATGTGCTGACTACATTATACAACAAATATTTGTGAAATGCAAGGGCTTTAACGACAAATTCACAACATAATGCGGTTGAAATTGAAAAAATACTAAATATAGTAGAATTGGGCGGTATGCGCCGCCCAAATTTTACAATAAGATACAAATCATTCCGCCCTTTCCTTCGTTGATGATACGCCCAAGTGTTTTTCGCATTTTCACAGGCGCATCTTTCGGCATAGAATTCAACTTATTATTTAACCCTTCGTTCACCAGACTTTCCAGGGATTTACCAAACATATTCGTCTGCCAGATACCCGTCTTATTGCTCTCAAATTCAGACAGTAAATACTTGACTAATTCCTCGCTCTGTTGCTCGCTCCCCACGATAGGGCTCACCTCGGTGCGCACGTCAACTCGCATAATGTGCAAACTGGGTGCAGAAGCCTTCAGACGTACGCCGAATCTTCCTGCCTGACGCATAATCTCCGGCTCCTCAAGTTGCATCTGCTCAATAGTCGGCTCTACGATCCCGTAGCCGGTTTCTTCAACCTGCTCCAGAGCCTTGGACAGCTTAGCAACGAAATGCGCCTTACAGGAAAGATCGATAATATAGCGAAGCAGAGCCGACTCGTCCGTAGCGTCCACCCCACAACAGGCAGACAGTACCTGCAAATAGAGTTGCGGTGCCGCCTCAAAGTTTAAGTCAACGACCCCCTCTCCCAGCCGACACACCACGGAGCAAGCAGTAAAGGAATCGCAAACGAACATTCTACCGATGTCCACCACGTCACGCATCGTCTTTGACTCCTCTGCAACCGTTGCAAGCGTGGCAATACAATCTGCAATCAAAGGATGATCTGCACCAAGTGCGCTCATCCACGTGGGCAGGTTTGCCTCAATCGTGCGGATCGGAAACTCATAGAGGACAGCAGACAAAATGTCCTGCACGTCACTCTCCGTCATATTCGCCACGTCCTTTGCAAGTACCGCCACGCCGTATCTTTCAGCCAGCGCATCCGCTAGTCGCCTAGTATCCCCCGCCTCGGGCGTTCTAGTGTTCAAAACCACCACGAAAGGCTTACCCGCCTCTTTCAGTTCATTCACCACTCTTTGCTCCGCTTCAATATAAATTGCGCGTGCAATGTCCGTGATGGAGCCGTCTGAAGTCACTACTACGCCAATGGTGCTGTGCTCACGAATCACCTTGTAAGTGCCTACTGCCGCTGCCTTTTCAAATGGCATTTCCTCATCCGACCACGGGGTTTTGACCATGCGCTCACGTGCTCCTTCGCTTGCACCGAGTGCGCCGTCTACCATATATCCCACACAGTCAATCATGCGGATATTTGCCCTCATTTCCTCGGTGATCTGCACCTGGCAAGCCTCAGCAGGCACAAACTTGGGTTGTGTCGTCATCACCGTTCTGCCGTCCGCCGATTGCGGCAATTCATCACGCGTACGCGCTAATATATGGCTGTCCGTAATGCGTGGCAACACCATCAATTCCATAAAGCGTTTGATAAAGGTAGATTTACCGGTACGCACAGGGCCCACTACCCCAACGTAGATATCACCGTTTGTGCGTTGTGCTATGTCCTGATATAGATTTCTATCCATTTTTGCCTCCCATCATGACTTCTAATGGAATGTATGACGAAATCCCCCACAATAGAACAACAAAAAAGCACCGCATTTGCGGTGCCTTAAATCAAACGATAACTACCCGATCATTCGCTCAAGCGTAGCAATCTCAATAGAGGTCATCAATATATCCATAGCCACGTCTATCTGCTCGGGTTGAATATAGGTGGGCGCCAAGCGCATCACCGAATCGAGGTCGTCCCTATAATAAGGATAAGTGCTGCCGGCTGCCGTCAGCGTAAGTCCTGCCTTCTTGCATAGGTCCACGATATGCTTTGCCGTATGCGGCATTGCGTATATAGTGATGAAATAGCCACCGCGTGGATGGTTCCACGATACTTGCGGCAGACCAATTAACCGCTCGTCCAACAAGGCCAAAATTCGCTCAAACTTAGGTCGCAGAATCTCTGCGTGCTTTTCCATATGTGCACGAAGTGCTGCCGCATTGGGCAAAAACTGCGCGTGGGCGTATTGCACCAACTTATTATAACTCAAAGATTGCACTCCCATAAACTCAAGCGTAGACTTGACGTTCTTCGGGGTACAAATCAGTGCGCTGATACCGCCCGAAGGCATAGTGATTTTGGATGTGGACATAAACATATACACCCGATCCAAATCTCCTGCGCAATCAAAGATATTCTTCAAAACTGGCGCGTCTGCATACAATTCGTGCGCAAAATAGGCGTTATCCCAGAAGATACGAAAGTCTTTCGCCGCAGTAGGCATTGCTACCAGTCTGTCTACCGTTTGTGCGCTATACACGTCACCCGTGGGATTGCTAAAGCGAGGGACACAAATAATGCCCTTGATTGCCTCGTCCGATGCCACCAGCTGCTCCACGATATCCATATCCGGCCCGTTTTCCAAAAGGGGCACGCAAATCATCTCCACCCCAAAGGACTCCAACATCTTGAAGTGGCGGTCATATCCGGGCACGGGGCAAATAAACTTGACCTTCGGCAGTTTTGCCCAAGGCGTGGAACCACACACACCAAAGCTAAATGCACGTGCCAATACGTCAAACATCAAGTTGAGGCTACTCACACTTGTGGCAATCACGTTCTCTTTGTCTACGTCCAACATATCAGCAATCGCCGCACGCAACTCGGGTATTCCCTCAACTTGTCCGTAATTGCGATAATCGGAGTTCTTCCCGGGCTTATATGTAGCAATATAATCCAACATAGGTTGAGATAACTCCAACTGCTCCTGCGAGGGTCTGCCTCTGGTCAAATCCAACGAGAGTTTCTCTTTCAGTAAGGATTGATACCGTTTCTTGCAAAGGGCCAATTGTTTCGTTAGTTCTTCGTTAGTAAGTATTGAATAATCCATAAATTCTCCTACAGGGCGTCTTGATCAGTTTTGTTGCGCAACACCAGTTTAATGGGCGTTCCCGAAAAGTCAAATGCCTTTCGCAATCCATTCTCGATGTATCTGCGATAGGAAAAGTGCATCAGGGTCTCATCGTTGACAAACATCACAAAGGTGGGCTGGCACACGTCTGTCTGCGTGGTATAATAGATTTTCAAGCGGCGACCGTTCTTTGTCGGAGGCTCATTGACAGCTAACAAATCGGCAATCACGTCGTTCAAAGTACCCGTAGAAATGCGGCGGCAGTTATTTGCATACACAAGTTCAGCCTCGTTCAAAATCTTTTCTACACGCTTTCCCGTCAGCGCAGACACGTAAACCGCACGGTAATACTCCATAAACTTCAAACTGTTCGCAAGCGTCTTATCAAACTGCAGTATGGTATGGGTATCCTTCTCGATGGTATCCCATTTATTCATCACGATCACGCTGGGTTTCCCCTGCTCGTGCACGTAACCTGCAATCTTAATATCCTGCTCGGTGATACCCATTTGCGCATCAATCACAATCAGCACCACGTCTGCACGGCGCACGCTGGCCAGTGCACGCATCACGGAATAGTACTCCACGTCCTCGTCCACGGCCTTTTGCTTGCGCATACCTGCCGTATCAATCAAGGTATAGGTCTTACCGTTCAGGCGAAGCACGCTATCAATACTGTCGCGCGTTGTTCCTGCAATATCCGATACGATGGTGCGCTCCGAACCCAACAATTTGTTCACCAGGCTGCTCTTACCTGCGTTTGGCTTGCCAACAACGGCAATTTTCAAGCCTTCTTCGCTATCCGTTTCCGTAGCGTCAATTTGCTTGAAAGAATCCACCACCGCATCCAATACGTCAGCCACACCCTTATTGTGCTCTGCGCTCACGCCATACGGCTCGCCCAAGCCAAGCTCGTAGAAATCGTAGGGGTGATCGTGCGGATTGTCCAACTTATTCACCGCCAAGATCACAGGCTTTCTGGTATGGCGAAGAAGAGTAGCAATACGGAAGTCGTCATTGACAATCCCCTGTTTGCCGTCCACCACAAACACGATCACGTCTGCAATATCCACCGCTATTTCCGCTTGTCGGCGAATGTGCTTCCACATAGTATCTTCACTTTTGATCTCAATACCGCCGGTATCAATCATAGTAAAGGTATGGCCGCACCACTCGCAGTCTGCATAGATACGGTCACGGGTGACGCCGGGCATATCCAGCGTAATACTGATACGCTTGCCGGCGACACGGTTAAAAAATGTTGATTTACCCACGTTGGGTCGGCCTACTACGGCCACAAGTCGATTATTCATAATTTTCCTCTTTTCTACCCGAAAGGATACCGATAAAGCTCTTACCCGATCGGGAAATATGTATCTTACATTGCAAAGCCTCTTCAATATCCTGAACGCTCATTCCATCGAGAAGCACCGTCTCAAACTCCTTGAGTGTCGTATGCGGCAGCACCACGTTCTGATGATATCCGCGCTTCAAAAGTTGCGCCACGATATCACGCCCTGTCAGCAACCCTGCTACGGTAATGGTATGGCCGAACCAATCGTTATCAATCACCGCCACGTCCAACTCCAGAGGATATTTCCTCTCCAATTTGCGACAAATCTCTTTAAGTGTAGGCGCAAAGCTATGCCCCGTCACCAGCGTATATGCCCCCGACAAAGCAGGATCCTCCGCCAGGGTCTCCTCCACCTCTTGCGTAAAGGTAGCAATCATACCCACGCCGTTTTCAATCTGCGGAAAGTCTTCATACGTTTCCACTTCGGGTATGGCTCTATTCGCCAACACGTAGAACTCATCCGAGCACCACGCCCATCTCGTGCCGTACTCTTCCTTTGCTCGAGCCGAAAAGGCTTCCACCAGATCAATGGTTGCCGTAGCAGATTCCTTACTGACAGGCTTCAGCGCACGCAACCCCTCTCGGTGCGCGGTCAACCCAACCGGCACGATAGCCACCGAGCGCACTTGCGGCGCCAAGCGGTACAACTCCTCCAGAGTTTGTTTGAGAATTTCGCCGTCATTCATTCCCTCCACCATCACGATTTGCGTATGCAACGCAATGCCGTGAGCGGCAAACTGTTCCAGATAAGTAAACAACTTTGCCGAGCGAGGATTGGCACAAAGCGCCTTCTTCACCTCGGGGTCAAAGGCGTGCACCGAGATATACAAGGGGCTCAATCCCAGGCGGATAATGCGTGCAATGTCCTCCTCTTGCAGATTGCTAAGCGTCACGTACGAACCGCACGCAAAGGAACTTCTATAGTCATCGTCCTTCACGTATAGGGTGGGTCTCATTCCCTTTGGGCATTGATCCACAAAGCAAAATACACACTTGTTGGCACAATGCATCAAAGGCATCTCCAAGTCTGCATACTCAATCCCCATCGGTTGCTCGCATTCCTTTCGCACAGTCACGGTATATTCCTTGCCTTTCCGCAAAAATGTCACGGAAAAACACTCCTGCCCGTCGTAGAACGCAAAATCCAACGCATCCTTAAAAGGGTGCGAGTCAAAGGCAAGGATATTGTCTCCCTTGCGGATCCCTGCCCTATAAGCAGGCGAGCGAAAGGCGACTTTTGTAACGGTTAACGTAGGTCGCATTATTCCTCGAATTCCTGAATGACTACGCGCTTGATCACGATAGGTGTCACAGGCACGTCCTGGTACATACCCACCGAACGGGTAGCAACCTTGCTCAATTCAACCGCAGCAGTAATACTGGCATCGTCTACCGTACGGCCAAATGCTGCGTACTGACCGTCCAAGAAGTGGCAGTCTGCAACGCAGATAAAGAACTGCGAAGACGCACTATCCGGCACGTTGGTGCGTGCCATCGAAATGGTACCCAAGGTATGCTTGATAGGGTTGCGAACGCCGTTATCACGGAATTCACCTTTAATGGTTTCGGTATACTTACCGCGCATATCCTCATTCAAGCCACCGCCCTGAATCATAAATCCCTTGATATTGCGGTGGAAGATCAATCCCTCGTAGAATCCGCTTCTTGCCAGTTTGATAAAGTTGGCACAGGTAATAGGCGCATAATCAGGGAAAAGTTCCAAGTGAATCAACTCGCCGCTTTTCAGTTCAATGGTTGCAAACGTTCTCATAATTTCTCCTTTGCATTATTTCTTATCCGTGTCCGAATCCACGTGTTTGAGTCGCAAATGCTCTCCACGGCCCGTCAATCTGGGCGTCAAGTTTGCGATATCCTTCAGGCTCATTGCCGCATAGGTAGAGCCTCTTTGCTTAAATTCCATCTCACGCTCGGGGTCTTTCAACAGCTCGTCCACGGCAAACAAGGTTTCCATAGGCGTGCGCGAAGGAATCACCAAAGCGCGCTTCACCAAATAGCGGCGAATCTCGTGCTCCTGATTTGTCACAGATTGAGCAATCACCACGCTCACACCGCGCATAAATGCGGCAAACACAGACTTACTGTTGGGTACCGTCACGAAGATATCCGCAATATCCAGTACGTTTTCGTCCAGCTTGTCCAGGATAATCACACCTGCCGAAAACTCGGGCAAATCCATATAATATCGGCGCAGTTTCTTATTAGCACCCAGGATCACCAGATTAAAATCGCGCTTATTGCGCATCAACAGCACAATATCTTCCTTGATCGTATCGGTACCGTACGCACCGCCGTCTACCACGACAACAGGCAGATCGTTCGTAATGCCAACGGTGCGCTTGCGCTCCGCCCTTGCCTCGTAGCTTGGGCGAATAGAAGGCATACCTATCACGGATATACGCTCTGCCTCAATTCCCAAATGCACCAGTTTCTGCTTAATCTCCGGATTCTCCACAAAGTATCCGTCCGCCCCCCATTGCACAAAGGCAGGGTCAAGCGCAAAATCGGTCACCGCGCCTACGATACGCAGATCTCTTCCCAGCTCGTGGCGAGCACGAATGGCAAGCATCAAAGCGGTTGGCGAGGTACAAATCACCACGATTGGATCAAAACGCTTGATGATATTGACGACACGCAAAATTTTGCTCTTTTTCTTTTTGTCCTTTTCCGAGACGACCTCGCGCGTTTTGCTTTGCTCCTTAATTCTCTGCTGATTTCGTTTGTCCCTTTTTTCCGAGGCAACTCGCAAAATCCAACGAGCGTGCTTGGCGCAAAACCGATACGCCATGGTAGACAGGAATCCCTCAAAGGCATTGGTATAAGCTACGTTATCAATCGCCACCACGTCGCAAGGATGAAACTCACGCTCAATATGGTGTTTGAGCGCCTGTGCCACCTGCGAATCCTTATCCTTTCCATACAGAATAACAACGTGATTGTTCCACTTTATTTGCATGGTTTCTGCCTCCTTAAAATATCACCTGCCAACAAGGGGACCTCACAGCGAAGGAGCAATTTCTGTTGCACGAGCTTCGCCTCCGCAAGCGAATTTCCAAGCTTGTCCAGAATTTCCGCTACCCTGAAGCAACGGTTATGTCCCACACCTGCCGATAGCACCTCCATGGTATCCCCAACGGCAAAACGGTTTCTCATCTCAATCTCAGCTACCCCGTCCGCATAGCCCAACACAACCGCCACAAAGTCGTAATCACCGCTCGTTTGTGCGTTCGCATCGTTCACGTTGGCGTCCACTCTTGGATAATAGAACCCGGTGGAATAGGTACGGTTATTGCATTTGTTCAATTCTGCGGCAATCTCCTGCGGCAACCCCTCTCCCGGGTGGACAGACAGCCAATCCAAAGCACGGCGATATGCATTCACCACGTTTGCCACGTAATACACCGTCTTCATACGCCCCTCGATTTTGAGGGAAGAAACCCCTGCTTTC
>JAFTOZ010000100.1 GCA_017463565.1 Clostridia bacterium
GTAGCGGAAGGCTTTACGGTTGAAGGGTAGCGAGAGCACAGGGCTCTCGCAGATAAATCCGTCTTTGACGGATGAAATCCACTTGCGGTGGATGAAATCGCTATCGCGGTGAAATCCTGCTATGCAGGGTTGTGGATAGATGGAGGAATGAGTTGATGCTCCGGCATCATGAATTGGCTCTGCCATGAATTCTCAACGGCAAGCCGTTTCCATGAATTGAATTGCAACCGCAATGCACCGCAAGGTGCAATTCATGCCATGGGCAATTCAAGACACGCAGTGTCAATTCATGCAACTGGCAAGTTGCAATTCATTATAGACAGATAGAGGTAATATGGTAACAAAACGGTTGCAAATTGAGGGAATGCATTGCACTCGTTGCTCGGCAACGGTGGAAAAGATCTTCGCGAAGTTGGACGGCATTGAATGTCGGGTGATCTTGGCGGAGAATTTGGGCATTTTTACCTTTGATCCTGCCGTTTGGAATGAAAAACGAATTGATAAGGCTCTGCGCCCGTATGGATTCCGCTTGCACCGTGAGGCGCGTGTGGACGGAGAATTGGTGCGGCTGGCGGTGGATTGGGCGCTGACGGCGCCGCTATTGGTTCTGATGGTACTGATGATGGCAGAGGTGCATTTGGCGCCTGCGTGGGATTGGGTACAGTTGGCCCTATCTACGGCCGTGTTGGTACTGTTGGGCACGCGGTTTTTGGTGGGCGCTTGGGGTAGCCTGCGACAGGGCAAGCCCGGTATGGACGTACTGGTGATTTTGGGCGTGGGCGTGGCCTACGTGTATAGCATCGTGTTGCTAGCCCGTGGGGAGTCGCATTTGTATTTTGATACCGTGGGTATGTTGTTGACCCTGATCTCGACCGGCAAGTATCTGGAGGGGCGCGCAAAAGGCAAGAGCGCTTCGGCCCTGCGTGAGTTACTGGCCCTGCAGGAGGATAAGTCGCACCGCTACCTGGACGGACACCTTGCGTGGGTGCCGACTGCCGAGGTGCAGGTGGGCGAGTACGTGGTGGTTGCCGAGGGGCAGAAAATCCCCTTGGACGGCAAGGTGGTAGAGGGTAGCGCCTCTGTCGACCAAAGTATGCTGACCGGCGAGTGGCTACCGGTAGAGGTGGCCGAGGGCGCAGAGGTCCACGCAGGTACGCTGGTGGTAGAGGGTCACGTGCGTGTGTTGGTGACGGCCGCACAGAGCGAAACCTACTTAGCCAGTATCATTGACCGAGCCTACCAAATTCAGCAGGAAAAACCCCGCTTGATCCGCTTGGCGGATAAGGTGAGTGCGTGGTTCGTTCCCTTTGTTCTGCTGGTGGCGGCGGTGTGTTTCTGCGTGAGTTATTGGGCGCTGGAGTTGGCGCTGGACGTGGCAATTCGCCGTGCGGTGGCCGTGTTGGTGATCAGTTGTCCTTGTTCGTTGGGCTTGGCGGCGCCTTTGTCCATTATGGTGGGTACGGGGCGTGCGTTGAAGCTGGGCATTTTGTACAACAAGAGCGAAATCTTCGAGCGGATGCGCGGTCTGGACGTGCTGTGCCTGGACAAGACGGGCACGCTGTCTACCGGACGGCTCTCCGTGGTGGCGGCGGAGACCACGGCAGAGTGGAACGACGTAGCGTATACCATGGAGGGAATCTCCGCGCACCCCATCGCAAAGGCCATTTGCGCCTTTTGCGAGGAAAATGGCGCAAGCTTGATACCGAATGCAGATCCAACGGAAATTCGCGGCGTAGGGCTTGTTTGGGGGCAATATCGCATGGACAAAGAGGGCGGCACCGTGCGCTTGTGGAAAGACAGCGCGGTTGTTGCGACTTGGCAGGTGCAGGACACCCTGAAAGAGGACGCCGCCCAAACCGTTCGGGCGCTCCGTGCGGAGGGGCTTGCGGTGTTGATGCTGACCGGCGACAACGCAGAGGTGGCTCACGAGGTGGCACGTGCGTTGGATATGCGTGAGGACGAGGTGGTGGCCCAGGTGCGACCGCACGACAAGCTGGCGGTGATAGAGCGCCTGCAGGCACAAGGCAAAAAAGTGGGCTTTGTGGGCGACGGTATCAACGACAGTTTGGCCTTAGAGAAGGCGGATTTTTCCATTGCGATGGGGTCGGGCACCGACGCCGCAAAGGTGAGCGCCGACATCATCGTAGAGGGAGAGTCGCTGGGCAAAATCGTCAGCGGTATTCGCCTGTCGCGCGCGGTGTATCGCAATATCATTCAAAACTTCGTGTGGGCGTTTAGCTACAACTTGGTGGCAATCCCCCTGGCGTTCATGGGAATCCTTTCGCCTCTGGTCGCAGGTGCGTGCATGGCCTTCAGCAACGTGACGGTAGTGGCAAACGCCCTGCGCCTGTACCGCAAAAAGGTATAGGCTATTCAACCGATATATAGAAGAAAACGGAGCCTCGTGGCTCCGTTTTTCGTTTGGCAAAAGGTTAGCGAGAGGCTAGGCCTTGATGACGATCTTTTTTCGCTCAAAAAGGTAGGCGAGGGGGAGGGTGAGGACGAGCACCAATAGGGCATTCAATAGGCACCCCACGACTGGGCGGCCTGGGAAGGCGTCTGCGATGGCCTCGGCAGGGAGGTTGCAGATACCGTAGAGGAAAAAGAAGGGGACGGTGTTTTTGCCCATAGTGGCAAGCAGGGGGATTTCGCGGCGCAGAAGGGCGGAGATCCCCCACCAGGGGAGAAAGGTCAAAAGGGCAATGCCGCCGCCAAACAAAATGAAGCCGGTGGAAAAGTTGTTGAAGCTGATGCAGAAAATGCGCTCGATAGGGGTGAGGTCGGCATAGACGAGGTTGCTGACGGCGCCTGTGGTGGAGCGAAAAGAGAGGACGGCAGGGGGAATGGCAAGCAACCACACCGCCAAAATACCCAGCAGGAAGTTGCGCTTGTTTTTCTGTTGGAATAGGTCGCCAAGCACCGTGAACCACAGTAGCATACCCGTCAGCCCAATGGCGGCAAAGGGACCGCCGTAGGAGAGTTTGTTGGACAACAGGCTTTGGTGCACGATCGGGATAAATTCGCTGATGAGGGCGTAGACCGCAAGGAAGAGTGCGCCCGAGAGAGAGCGCACCCATTTTTTGCGACCCAAAAAGAAACTGGCGAGCATACTCGAAAAGCCTATATTCATAAACACTTCCCAACCGTAGGGCTCGTGGACGCTATTCAGCCCCACCGTGAGGAAAGCGAGATTGAAACACCCCACCCCCATGACGGTGAGTCCACGGCGAAGATAGGCAATGCGTGTTTGCTTGGGGGATTGTCCGCTTGCTACCTTTCGCGAGAAGGTGACGTTCATCACCAACCCCGTGGCAAGCAAAAACATCATAATGCCGTAGTCCATCATGCCAAACCCGATATCCACACCGTGGGCGTCGGTGTGCCATACCCATAGGAAGTCTTGGTCGCTCGGCATAAAGAGAAAAACGCAACACCAAAGGAAGACGATGAAAATGACGAATCCGCGGTAGTTGTCTACCGTATAGTCACGGACAAAGGGAGTGGACGCCCCCTCGGCGTGTGGTACGTTGGGCATGCTATGTGGGGCGTGATTACGTTTGTTCATATTACCTCTCAGTTTGTGCCAAGAAGTATGGACAGGGTTGTATTTACTTAAACCGCGCGTATTATTACGAAAAAAAGCACCCTGCCGGAGGGTGCTTTTTTTGTCGGTATGACAATCCTATTCCCTATCGTCGGGGATAGGCTACCTGTTAGGATTTGGGTTTGGCATTTGCCGGCTCGATACGGTTGGCTTTGAACCACGCGGTATCGGGCAAGGGGGTATCGTTGTTGGAGCAGGTGACCGTGACCTCGGCGCCGTGGGACTGCACCAAAATGTTGCCGTTCATAGATTGATAGCTCCAGGACTCGGGATCGTCGGGGTCGATGATGCCCAACGTGGTGACGTAGATTTGGCGGGTGTAGGGCATGACGTTATTGACAAACTCCTGCGAGGGGAACATATTGGCAGGGTCGGCGGTGTACTCGGGAGAGCCACAGCAACAGCACACGCACACGATCTCGGGTTGAATGACCGCCATCAGCGCCGCCGTGTTGGCGGTATAGGAGCCGTGGTGACCGCCCTTGAACAGTTTGACCTTGGGCAGGGGGTTGTTTTCGATGAGTTTTTCCTCGCCGTCGTGCTCCAGGTCGCCGGTGAAGAGGTAGTGATTGGTGCCCTGCGAAATGAGCACGCAAACGGAATAGTCGTTTTCGTTGGAGGCGTCGTGCTCGTAGTAGTAGTTATAGAGCACGCTCATCGTCACGCCCTCTGCCAATTGGTAGCTACGACGCGCGTTGCCCGTGTTGTTGTAGCACTCCAGCGCGGTATAGCATACGGCGCCACGCGATACGGCGGCATCACGCTCGGTGACGTATTCGTTGTAGATAGAGGAAGTAGCATCGGTACGGGCAAACTCGATGATGGTGCCGATTTGGAAACTCTCCAACACACCGGGCGCGTCCTTGGTGCCCACGAAACCTGCGATATGGTCTTGGTGTGCGTGGGTGGCAATGACGTAGTCCAACTTGCCGTCGGTGCAGTAGTTTTCTACGTAGGGCACGATAGTGCCTGCGGAGTTTTTGCGACTGCCTGCATCAATCAGCACTTCGACGTCGCCAATCTTGATGAGGGTACAATCACCCGTGTATTTGTTGCCCAGCTCGAGGAAGTGGATACTCAGCGCATCTTCGGTGATGACCGGGTAGTAGGTAGGACCCTCGGGTGGGGTGTTGCCCTCTCCGTCTCCGTCGAGGATTCCCTCGAAGTCGAGGTCATTCAGAATGCTCTCGAAGATTTCGCACCCTGCAAAGGTGAAGGTGAGCGCTACGAGAAGAATGACGGCCAATAGATATAGTAATTTTTTCTTGTTCATAGGAGCCTCCTTGTTGGGGTTCATTATATGCGCAAATCGCCAAAATCGTGTGGCGTATGTGCCTCAAAGGGGGTGGTGGGGTCGAGTAGCCAACCGATTGCCACAGGTTCCAACTCGTCACGCAGGGTTTCGAGGTCCTCCGTCAATCGGTCGCAGGGGTGCAAGTGGCTATAGCGGCGCAGCGCACGTAGCACCAAGCCAATCTTTTTCGCAGAGATCAGGGTGGGCGCACAAAGGAGCGCAAGCACCGTATCGGGCGCATCGGGGGTGAGGCCGGCTGCTTCTTTGCGTTCAAAGTGCGCGCGGACAGATTGGGCAATGCCCTCTGCGTTGGGATAGGTGGCGTAGGCCTCGGGGGTTCCGTTTGGGGTCGTCCAATAGTACAGGGTAAAATCCATAAGTCCTCCTTTTAGCAGGTGATTTCGACCAACCCAAGGGCGGTCATATCGACCACGCGGATACGGCGGTCGTACTGGGCGGCAAAGGTTTGCATTTCCTCCAGGAAACGCTTGCCGTCCGATTTGCTCATAGATACAAAGTCCACCAACACCATACCGCGCACGTTGCGAAGAAGAATGCCACGCACGAGGGCTTGCATAGCCAATCGGTTGGCGGCAAGGGCGGCGGCGCTGGGGGGCAGATTGGGCAAATAGGTGCCCGTGTTGACGTCTACCACCGTGCAGGCCTCGGTGCTATCCCACACCAGACAAACGCCTTCGGGCGTGCGTTCTCGGTGGGAAAGCTCGTTCAGGGTCGTTTGAATGCGCGCTTCAAGGGTTTCGGCCAGATTTTCGTCTATGCGTGCCTTGCCTCTTGGCAGGCTGTCGGCTACCTCCTGGCTATCGCAAACCACCAGTTTTGCTTGGTCGGTGAGGGGTTGCCACGGTTGAATCTCGGCGTGGCAAACGATGCCCGGCTCGTGGGGTTGATTCTGCCAAAAACGCTCGCTCAGGGTGCGCCATTCGGCAAGAATCGCCTCCAAGTCCGAGGGTTTGGCGGCGCTACGTACGGTGAGGGATCCTACGGCGCCTGCAAGTTTTTCTTCCAATATAGGGCGCAGTCTTTCTACCGTTTTGGGGCTGACGGCTTTGCCGAAATGCAGACCCTCTCCGTCGGGTTGGTAGCAGATAAAATGCCCCACCAGCACGGGGTGCAGGGTGACGACCGCCAATTTTTGGTCGCTTGCCAGGGTGTGCACCCCAACGTAGACCTCGCTACCCACGGGCAGAGGGGTATCACGGTGGCCGTAGTTGAGCAGGGCGTTTTGCCTGCCCAGGGATACGAAAGCGCCGTGTAGCGCAGGTGCATCACGCAAAATTTGGGCACGGTAGATGGGGCGCGGTACCTCGCCAAGGGTGCCTCGCCTCCATAGGACACCGCCTTTTTCAAAGGCAAACTGTCCCGTTTTGGTGCTGAAATAGAGGGTATCAAACATTGCTCAAATAGGTATCGGCAGCCAGTAGCCTGCCGTCTTGTCCACGCACGTATTGGGCGGTGCGCAAAATGGAGTCGAGGTCGATTTCTACCCCGAATTCTTGCATAAGAGCCTCGGCAAACAGGTCGGGACGGACGGTGACGTTGCCACTTGCAAGGGTGGCACGCAACAGACCGTCTGCAATCTGAATTCCAAACACACCTGCGGCCACGTCACGGGTGGCGGTGGGATTTTTGCGCGAGGGGTAGGCAATCACCCAACTTTGGCGCTCGGGAAGTTTGGCGAGGGCACCAAGTGCCTCGTCCTCTCCACGAATGGCCATGGTGTAGGTGGCGGCCACCGTTTTACCTGCCATATTGGGATGTTTGAGGGTGCGCCACGCTTGCAGGGCACGCAGACCCTTTGGGGCGGTGCGGTTGTAGACGGTAAGCAAATAGTGTGGGTCCACCTCGGTGTCGACGGTGACGTATTCACAAACGGAGCCAACGCCCACGGGCAGGGGTACGCCCAAGTTGAGTTGCATATGGGGGTTGAATCCTTGGGAAAAGGCAACGGGCACGCCTGCACGGCGCATCGTGCGCTCGATATGGCGAAGCAAGTCGATATGCGACACGTAGCGCATAGCCAATTGTTTTTCAAAGCGTAGCGTAATCATGCGTCCACCTCCCCGTTGTAGCGGTTACAACCCTCTTTGGTTTGGCAACCGCAGCCACGGCAACCCTTATTGCAGGATGGGGTGGGGGTGGCTGCGTATGCTGCCTCACGCTCCTTTTCGAGATAGCGACGGGTCACACCGCAATCGATAAATTCCCACGGCAGGGGTTTATCGAGGGGTTGTGCGTCCAGATATTCCCTTTCGTCGATACCGCAATCACGAATGGCTTGTTTCCACAAATCGTAGCGGAAATATTCCGTCCAACCGTCCATACAGGCGCCAAGTTCGTAGGCACGCTCGATGACGTAGGACAACTTGCGGTCTCCGCGAGCAAAGATGGCCTCCAACTCGCTGGTGGTATTGTCGTGATAGTGGAAAGTGACACCCTTGAGGGGGCGAAGTGCGTTTTTGACCAGCAGTTGCCGGCGGAGCATTTCGTCGGGATGGATCTGCGCCTCCCATTGGAAGGGGGTCAGAGGTTTGGGCACCAGTACCGCACAGGACACCGATACCGTGACGTCTCGCCGACCCGTGGCCTCGCGATAAAGACGGCGAATGCGGCTGCAAATCTCCACGATACCCATCAGATCCTCGTCCGTTTCGGTGGGAAGACCCAACATAAAGTAGAGCTTGACGTTGTTGTAGCCACGCAAGAAAGCGGCAGTCAGGGAGCGGTTGATATCCTCGTCGGAGATATTTTTATTGATGACGTCACGCAACCGTTGGGTACCTGCCTCGGGCGCAAAGGTCAACGAGGAGGTTTTGGCAAGAGAGGAAAACTCTCCCTCAAACGTATCCAGGCGCATAGAGGGTAGCGCCAAATGGTAGTGGCGTGCTTCCGACTCGGGCTTGAGGGTGGACAGCACCTTTTTCAGTCCCGGATAGTCACCCGTGGACAAACTGCCCAAGGAGATTTCGTCGTAGCCCGTGCCGTCGGTAAGGCCGTGGCAGAGAGACGCCACACGCTCGGCAGAGCGGTAGCGAATGGGACGGTAGTAGAAACCTGCCTGGCAGAAACGGCAACCGTTGGCGCAACCGCGGTACAATTCCACCATAGCACGGTCGTGCACCACCTCGAGGTTGGCTACCAACTGGGCGGTGGGATAGTAGGCGTGTTCAAAGTCGGCAAGATAGCGTTTTTTGACTACGCTACGGTGCTCGGGCGTGTTGAGGGCGGGGACGTATACACCCTCAATATGGGTGGCGTCCTCCAGAAAGCGTTGCTTGTTGAACCCCTCGGCAGAGGCCTTGTGGCGTGCGTAGAGGGCGGTGATTTCGGGGAGCATTTCCTCGCCCTCGCCGATATTGACGATATCAAAAAAGTCTGCGTACGGCTCGGGGTTGACGGCGCAGGGACCTCCTGCAATCAAGATTGGGTAGTCCTCGCCACGGTTGCTTGCGCGGAAGGGAATGCCTGCCAGGTCCAACATAAGCAGGATATTGCTGTAGAGCATTTCATATTGCACCGAAAAACCCACGAGGTCAAAATCCTTGAGGGGGGTGTGCGTTTCCAGCGAGCAGAGGGGCATTTCTTCCTGGCGCAATAGTTCTACCATATCCATAGCAGGCGTAAAACAACGCTCACACTCCACCCCGGGCTCGTCGTTGAGGCGGTGGTAGAGCAGGCGCACGCCCAAGTTGCTCATGCCCACCTCGTAGATATCGGGCATACAAAGACAGAAGCGAGTACCCTCGCCCGTCATCGTGGGGCAGTTGAGCTCTCCGCCCACGTAGCGCGCCGGCTTGTCTACACGGCGCAGAATTTCTTTCCAAGTCAGATTTTGTTTCATTCGATCACCAAACAAGCACCGCCGATGATGCCTGCATCATTGTCAAAGGTTGCCGCCGTCACTTCGACGTGCGGATTGTTTTTGCCACCCAACGTGCGTGCGTTGACCATAAACTCAAGGGGAGCAAGCAGGGTGGGTTGGGCGCAGATACCGCCACCCATCACGATCAGCTTGGGACGGAAGAGGTTGGCGATATTCACCAGACCGTCTACTACGTCCTCTTGGAATTCCAACAGTACCTGACGGCAGGACTCGTCACCCTCGGCAAGGGCGCGGAAGAAGGTCAGACCGTCTACCTTTTGACCGCCCGAAAGACGAGCAAGCAGGCCCATAGGCTCACGCTCTACAAGGGCTGCGGCACGCTCCTGCAAAGAGGAGGCGGAGGCGTAGATTTCCCAACAGTCCTCTCTGCCACAGTTGCACTTGCGACCCAAGTTTTTGATACGCATATGGCCACCCTCGCCACAGGCGGCGCCGTTGCCCAGCAACAAACGGCCGTCGCAGATGAAGGCGGTGCCAACACCCGTACCCAGCGTGATCATCGCCACGTTATCGTAGCCCTTGGCACTACCAAAGCGCCACTCTGCCAGCAGGGCACAGTTAGCGTCGTTGCCAACGGCAACGCGTTTGCCGGTTGCTCGGGAAAGCTCCTCTACAAAAGGCACGTTGTACCAACCCAAATTGGTGGCGTAGGTGACGATATCGCCACAGACCGTGCCGGGGGCACCTGCACCGATACCTTGAACGTCCTGCCAGGGAATACCTGCCTTGCGCGCGGTTTCGCGGCAAAGCTCGTCAATCACGCGAATAGCGGTGGGGAAATCCCCAATGGGGGTGACGGCGCGGCAGACGTAGCCCAGTTGACCCTTTTCGTTGACGACACCGCATTTGATGCTCATGCCGCCGATATCCAATCCGAGATAATACATAGGAACTCCTTAGTAAGTTTTTTATTATCATAACACGATGGCGACCAAATGACAAGTATCCTTTTGTCATTTGAGTAGGTTGCCCACCCCCACGAGGGGTATATTTTGGCGAAATCTTGGGCATACTGAGGATAGAAATCTTGCTCCGTGGGGCTTGTTGCTCTACGCAAGCAGGAAAAGGAGGAGAATATGAAGAACAAGACGAAAGCAAGTGCAGAGCAAACCAACAAGTACAATACTTCTGCCTGTGAGGCCGCAGAGAGTATTGGCAAGGCAAAGGAAAAGAAAAGCAAAGAAAAGAAAGACTAACAAAAAAAGGGGCGATTGCCCCTTTTTTGAATGAGGTTTGTGCTGTTGCACAAATGATGTTAGGTTTACCAAAAAGCAAACTTGGTCGTGGCGGAAGGATAGACGAAAAGCAGTTTTGGGCGAAGTTTTCACGAGGGCGAAAGTGGTGTTGCAATCGGTAGAAAAATGGGGTATAATGGAGAAAAGGAGTGGGTTATGGAGATTGAGATTTTTAACCTAGGAAACGTGTTCTACCCCGATTATATCGTGAAAACGGCGGCAGGTCTGGTCAAGGTAGACGCAGGCAACGCTACCGATTATGAAACCTTTTGTGCCAAACTGCACCGCAAGGGGCTGTCGGAGCGGGATATTAAGTATCTCGTGCTGACCCACGTCCACGCCGACCACGTGGCGTATTTGGCGGATTTGATGCACGACGTGGGGCCCACCCTGCTGTGGGGCAGTGGCGCAGAGGAAAACTGGCTGTTGGGCGCAGACAGACTGATGACCTATTCCTCCAAGTGGGCCAAGCGGTTGAGCGAAATGGCGGCAACCCTGCGCGGTGGCGCCGCTAAGTGGCAACCCTTGGAGTGCTTGGGTTGGAGCAGAATCGTGGTGCCGCCCAATGGAGAGTACCGCCTGGACGACGTTGGATTGCGCGTGTGCGGCCTGCCCGGGCATACCCGAGATAGCGTGATGGTGGCCTTTGACGGTGGCGTGTGTTTCGTGGGAGATATGCTGATGAATTGCGTGCCTGCCGTACACGGTCTGCCCTTGCTGATCGAGGACGAGGAGGCCTTTAAGGAAAGCTTTGCCCGGCTGCAAGCGATGCCTGCGCATATCTTCTACCTCGGTCACGGCGCACCAGTTGGCAAGGCGGAGATGGAGAAATTTGCCCCGTACGTAGAGGCGCTACATATCGTATAAGTGCCCCCTCGCACGAGAAAACCACCCAATTTCGGGTGGTTTTTTTGTATCTTCCCGAGGATTTCGGTATTGACGAAGGGGCAAGGGGGTATTATAATGGAAAAAGGGAATACGCAGTATTCACAAAGGAGGAATTATGGCAAAACATTACGACGTTATCGTGGTGGGCGCAGGCAACGGCGGTCTGGTGGCGGCGGCAACGACGGCGCGTGCCGGGTTATCTACCCTGTTGTTGGAGCGACACAATCTGCCCGGAGGAAGCGCATCGACTTTCCGTCGGGGACGGTTTGAGTTTGAGCCAAGCCTGCACGAGTTATGCTCGGTGGGCAACGAGGAAAACCCCAGTCAAATCTATACCCTTTTCAAGGATTTGGGGTGCGAGATCGATTGGCAGTACGAGTTCAAAACCTTCCGTGCCATTATGTTTGGTGAAGACGGATTTGACGTGAGTATGAGAGCAGGGGTAGACGCTTTTTGCGAGGATATGGAGCGTGCGGTGCCCGGCTCGGCGGAGTCGGTGCGTGCCTTTTTTGATTTGGTGCGCAAGAACGAGGAGGCACTTGCCTACGTGGCCGCTATGAAGGGAAATCCAAACAAACTCAAAATGGTGCTGAAGCACGCAGACTTTATGCGGTGTGCGTCCTATAGCGTAGAGGCCATTGAGGAAGCGTTGGGTATGCCACAGCGTGCAAGAGAAATTATGAACACCTATTGGTGCTATCTTGGCGTGCCTACGGACGAGTTGAACGCTATGCACTATCTGTCTATGGTGGGCTCGTACGTAGAGGACGGCGCCGCTATGCCCAAGAAACGCTCGCACGAGTTGAGCCTGGCTTTGGAAAAGGCCCTGCTTTCTGCCGGCGGCGAGTTGTGGTATAACAGCGAGGTGGTGCGGTTTTTGTATGATGAAAAGGGCGGTTGCGCTGGCGTGGTGCTCTCAGACGGCACCGAGCTATATGCCAAGGAAGTGATCAGCAACGTGATACCGCATAACGTGTACGCTATGTCGCCCAAGGAGTGCGTGCCCGAGCGTGAGTTGCGCCTGGCAAACAGCCGTGAGTTGGGTATCACGTTCGTGACCGTCTATTTGGGCTTGGATTGCTCCAAAGAGGAGTTGGGCGTTGAAGATTATACCGTGTTCAAGATGAATTGCGCCAACCCACGTGAGCAGTATGACCGCCGCAAAGAGGTGGGTATGTACTACGTTTGCAACTGCTTGAACGTGGTGATTGAGGACGCTTCGCCCGAGGGGACGTGTATGCTATTCTTTACCATTCCTATGTTTGGCGAGGATATGCCCAAGGATTTGAAGCCCGAGGAATATAAGAAGTGGAAAAACGAAATTGCAAGGCAGTATATCGAGGACTATGAAAAGTGCATGGGGCTGGATATCCGTAGCCATATCGAGGAGATTTCGGTAGCAACGCCCGTGACCTTTGCCCACTATCTGGGTACCCCCGGCGGCGAGATTTACGGCTATCAAAACAGTGGTTGGGATTCGGTGATTATGCGTACCCAATCGCAGATGAAAGACTTTACCGTACCCCACCTGACCTACTGTGGTGGACACTCGGTGCGAGGGGACGGATATAGCTCGGCCTATATCACCGGACAGGACGCGGCGCTGCGTGTGATCAAGCGGTTAAAAGGAGGTATTGCATGAAAAAACCAAGTTTGAAAAGTTTGTCAATCGTGGAATTTTTGAAGCAGGAGCCCAGACGTGAGGCACGAATTGCCGCAGCCCCTGCCGCGCCGATGCCCCCTATGGAGTCTTACGTAGCAAACCGCCTTTGTGCGGCCCTGCACCCTGCTCGCCAGTTTGTCAAGGTGACAGAGGTGATAGAGCGCGGAGAAAACGTACGCAGTTACCGATTGGTGGCAGACCCTGCCCGTGGCACCGAGTCGCTTGCCTATTTCTCGGCAGGGCAGTATCTGTCGGTGAGCCTCAAGGTGGGCAACGCCACTCTGACCCGACCCTATTCTATTTCTTCCTCGCCCAAAGAGGCGCTACAGGGTTGGTACGAGCTAACAGTCAAGCGTGCGCCCCACGGCTTGGCGTCTAATTATATATTGGACAATTGGGCGGTTGGCACCGAGGTAGAGGTGTCTGCGCCCGAGGGCCAGTTTACCTACGAGCCCTTGCGTGATGCGCCTACCGTGGTGGGTATAGCAGGCGGTAGCGGTATCACCCCCTTTGTGAGCTTTGCCAAAGCGGTAGCAGACGGAGACGAGGACTTTAACCTGGAGTTACTGTACGGTTGCACGCACGAGAAAGATATTCTTTTCCGCAAGGAGTTGGACGAGATCGCGGCGAAGTGTCCTCGTGTCCACGTGACCTACGTGTTGTCTGCGGATAATGCAGAGGATTGTGAGGAAGGTCACCTGTCGGCAGAGAGAATCCGTGCGCATGCACCCGAGGGGGAATATTCGGTATTTATTTGTGGCTCGCAGGGCTTGTATCGCTATCTTGATACACAACTGCCTTTGCTTGGACTACGGCGCAAGTTTATACGGCGAGAGTTGTTTGGCGAGTACCGCAATCCGTCGGCAGACGAGGGGTACGTTGCGCCCAAGGAGGATACCTGCCGTGTGACGGTGCTGTTGCGTGGCGAGACGTACACCTTGACGGCGCCGGTAGAAGATACCTTGTTGGTGTCCATCGAAAAGCAGGGCATTCCTGCCCCTGCCAAGTGCAGAAGCGGTGAGTGCGGTTGGTGCCGTGCAAGATTGGTGTCGGGCGAGGTGTATATCCCCGCGTCGGTGGACGGACGCAAACTTGCCGACCACGACTACGGATATATCCACCCCTGCTGCACCTTCCCCCTGGGCGACGTGGTGTTGGAAATCAGCGCAAAATAGCAGATTACTCTATACAAAAGGCGGTGTTATCCACCGCCTTTTTCTTTTCAAAAGAGAAACCGATTGTGATATAGAAAAAAGCGTAGCACCGAATGAGTGATGTTCTTAGCGTAGAATTATAAAAAACCCTAAGTGCGAGCATCGCATTTGACTGGTCAAATGCAAATGGGCTATGCCCAAACCCTTATTACAAACAGAAAGAGATAACAAATCGGTTTGTAGCCGAAATGTTATCTCTTTTTCTGTTAGTGAAGTTTTTGCTATCGCAAAAATGAAGTTGCTACGCAGTGAAGTTTGTGCTGCGCACAAGTGAAGTTAAGTTTGCCCATCACTTCGCCGTCAGGCGAAACTTCATTCACAAAGTGAACTTCACTATCGAAGATAACTTCACTTGCCCAAAGGGCAAACTTAGTTTTAGCGTGTTCTCCGTCAAGGATAACACGCTAATTGCCGTATCAGTTGAAACTCGTGACCATCACCGCAATGAAGAGAATGGCGTTGATACCCAACTCTACCATCGCAACGGCACCTGCTTTGGGCTCGGAATCCTTGAAATCATAGATACCCTCGGCAAGGCTGAAGATAGCACCGGCAAGGGATAGAACGATAGCGTAGGTGCGATATGCAGGCACCAGCGCAAACAGCAGGATATTGGCTACCGTAACGACACCGATACCGATCAGGTGGGCAGGATAGGCAAAGAAACGGGTTTTGTCGTAGAGATACTTGCCGATGAGGGTGATGAGACTGACGAGAGACAGCACGATACCCACGGACGAGAACAACGCCCAATCGTGTTCCATCTCTGCGCCCATCACGAAGATTGCTGTGATGACCGAGATAAGGGTGAACACAGCGCGCAACACCGCCAACACACCAAAGCGCTTGGGGATAGAACGGCGTTTGAAGGCTTGCACCGCACGGTAGACACAGAAACCGATCAGCAACAAGCTGAAGGGAATGAAGAAACCCTCGTAGTAGCGAGGAATCAGACCGATGAGGATAAAGTGGACGAGCATAAGTCCGCTTTCGGCGGTGCTCATGACGGTACCTCTGTCCGAGATGAGTTTGTCGAGGCTATACAGCAGGGGCAGGGCAAATGCCGCACACAGGAAGCCCATCATAACGGGCGGTGTTGCCCACCAGGTAGAGGCCAGGTCGGGCAGGGCAATGCATACGGTGCTGGCGATACCCGCAAGGAGCATGACTACACTATTGAACACACCTGCTTTGGAGGTGCCACGGCTACCCAACAGGCGCAGGAAAGCAATCACGATGACACCAATTTGCACGAGCATAGCCGCCATATAGTAGTTCGTCCAAACGAGGGCGCTATGCACCGCCATATTGATGATAGCAATAGCAGAGCCGGTAAACAGCGAGGTTGCGTGGGCGCGTATGGCCGAGGTGCTTCTGCCATACATGCCGACAAGACTGCGAATGAACAGGGAAAGGGCAAAGATACCAAGCGTCATACAGGTACCCAGCAGATACATAGCCGTATCACTATCCAACCCCAATTCGATATTGACGCCGCCTATGGACAGGAATCCCACCATAGCAGACAATGCCATAAGGAAGTGTGCCGCACGCAAGTTTCTGTTGCGACGTACCCAGTTGAGGATAGCGGCAACCAAGTTGAACACGATGGTCAGGATGGGGATAAACAGCATACCTGCAAAGTTACCGCCGTACCGATGACCCAACAGGTGCCCAAACGCAATCACCAAACTCACGATCGACGCACCGCCAAGAGGCAGGGTGCCGGGTCTGCGCTTGGGAAGCACGAGGAGCACAAGATAGAC
>JAFTOZ010000101.1 GCA_017463565.1 Clostridia bacterium
AGATAGAGTTACGCCCAACTCACGCTCAAAAACACGTGCGTTTTCGTCATAGCTGCCCATCAATGCACACAAAATATCTCCTGCTAATCCTTGCAATTTTTCGACTTTCATTCCTCTCCTTCTACCCATTGGGCTTGCTTGACACCCACCTCTGCGAGCGCCTCGGCGTACGCCTGTACTAAGTACGTACTACCCTCATTTTTTATTATACACCATTTTCTTACAATTTGCACCTCTTTTTTTATGCTTGCAAGCAGCGCCTCGTATGCCTGCTGTTGCACCATAGGAGAAACCGCCGTCCAATCCTCAAAAATCACCCTTTCCTCCAGTTCGAAATACGTCCATTCTTCCAATTGTACGGCAAGCGCTGAGTCAAAGATTTGGGTGCGGTGCTGGGTGGTATAGAGCGTAAAAGGTGACGGCAATGGCTTGGAGAAAGTCTGCCCTGCTATCGACAGTACGGTGGTACGAAAACTGCGCCCCGTTGGCGCTTGTTCTACACGGTGCGTGCTATATACGAGGCTATGTGTAGGATAGACGTAACCGTAGACCTGTCCAAGGGCCTGGGCGGGTGCGGTGTTTTCTTCCAAAAGATACTCGGGGGCTATCAGCACGTCTCCCTTGCGGACGGTATCCCCTGCCTTGACAAGAGCACGCCCTCTCTCTACGACAATACGCTGAATGATACAGTCACAAGAGGCAACGATAGGAGAAAAGTCCTCCTCAAACGGCTCCCCCACAGGAAGAGATGGCAGTAGGCTGACGAAAAGCGTTGTTCCACGAAACTCAACCGAAACCTGCGCCACCCCCTGTATGGGAAGAAGAAGCGCACGTATTTCTTTGGGATCTATGGAGCGAATGGGCAAAAAGGGAGCAATTCCTGCATCGGCAAGCGTTTTGCTGGCAAGAGAGGCTATGTTTGGATCGGGTGAGGAAACGTCCACAGACCACACGAAACCGCCCAAAAGAGTGAGGACAAGCAGCGCAATGATGGATACAATCCACAGGCCTTTGCGAGCAAACAAGGAAAAGGCAAGCCGCTTTGCCCCACGTGGAGACGTGTGGTAGGACAAACAAAGCGAGTCCAAAACCTCTTTGGTTTCCTTTTCGTATCGAGACGGCACGAGAAAGCATATCCCCTGCGGTGTGCGACGGGGAAGGTACAAAGGTACACGGCGAGAAGACAGAGAATTAATAAGGGAAGAAAGACGGCGTGAAGAGACGCAAAAGTGGCAAAAACTCATGCAAATTCCACCCGATGAATATGGCCACGCACGTAGATTTCGTAGGGAGTGAGGGAGGCAATCGCAAGTCCCTCGCCCTCTACGGAAAGATAGCCACCGCGCCGTTTGACACGGATTAGTTGCGGTTCAATACACGCCACACCTCGGTGTCCTTCTATGCAACAGCCCTCTGCCCAAATACTGATTTTTGCACCTAAACTGGCGCCAAGCCCTATGGTTGCGTCCTCGGAAAAAGTCATATCTACTGATATGCAATCTGTACCTTGGCTATGCAATAAAAAAGGGGCTTACGCCCCGCTGCCGACTTCATCGGTAATGATTTCCTGCTCTGCCTCGGCGAGGAGCTGTTCGTCCTCCTGCTGCTTGCGGCGCAGATATTTAAGAAGAATGACGGCAATCATCACAATTGTGATAGCACCAAGCACCAACGCTGTGACCAACAACGCAATAGACGTCGTGCGCTGAGATTCGTCCAGGAAAGATCCCTGCATAATGTCGGTGCCTGCCCCATCCTGACCAACCACGTTGCGCTCACGATAAAACTCGAGATTGAGGCTAAACTCAGTCACGATGAGAGCCACCGAAACGACTAGGCAAACGATGGCAAATATGAGACGCATTTTGCGGCGGCGAAGGGTCATAGAATCTCCAAATTCTTATTATAAGCGCGCTTGAACTCGTTGCGGCAACTGAGTGCATCTTGGATCTCAAGACTGCAATCTCCCTCCGACTCGGTCTGCATGATCACGCTATCGCCCAGTACGTCACAGTTGATACCTGTCACCAGACCCGACATACTGCGGTCGAAGCTCTCGGCAATCTTGAGGATAACGCCCAACTTGTAGACGGCATCGATATCCTCGGGGGTGAGCATCATCTTGAAACGAGCAAAGTCCTCGCAAGGCTCGCCCTTTTTGTGAGCAGACGCCACGAATGCCGCCATGACGATATCCTTTTGGGAAATGCCGTAGATGGCGCTATTCATGATGACGTACGCACTGTGCTTAGGATGGTCGTAGTACTTGATAGTACCGCCGGAATCGTGCAGAATGGCGGCAACACGCAGCACCTTAAAGTAGCCACGGGGAAGCTTGTGCAACACCTTGAGTTGCTTGAACAGTTGCATACTGAGGTCTGCAACGTGCTTAGCGTGAGATTCGTTCTCGTTGAAATTGACAACCAACGTCTGCAAGCTATGGCCAAGTACGTCGGAAATGGGTTTGTCGGCAACCGAAGGCACGGCGTAGCGGAACATAGCACCCTCACGCAGACCGCAACCCGACACGGTGATGCTGGGGAACTTGGCGGTATCCATCACAGCCTTCATAGCAGAAAGCGCAGACGGGAAGATGTCGGCACGACCGGAAGAAAGACCCTTGATCTTCATGGTACGGTCGATAGGCAACACCTTGATGGTATCGTAAATGGTATTGAACTCGGGCTTTTCGATCACGTAGTTGTGCGCTACGTCCAAAGGATAACGCTTGAGTTTACGGCTGATTTTGCCCAAATTACGGAAGCTACCGCCCACACCGATGAGGCGGAACTCGGGATCGAGGTTGGACAACCAAGGAAGTTGCTCTACGTACTCACGCACAAACTCCTCGATACGCTCTGCCTTTTCCTCGGGACTCAGCCCACTACCTTTGAACATATCGGTAAGGGTGACGGTACCAAAAGGAAGGGTGGCTTGTTCCAAAATATTCTTGCGGTTATAGAGAATGAACTGGGTGCTACCGCCGCCCATATCCATGATAAGACCCTTGGGAATATCCATGCTGTTGATAACGCCGGAATAGGTAAAGATACCCTCTTCTTCGTTGGACAATACCTTGAGCTTGATACCGCAGGTAACGCTAACCTCCTCGAGGAAGCTCTTCTGGTTCTTGGCACGGCGCACCGCAGAGGTAGCGTATGCAAGAATCTTTTCAATACCGTTGCTGTCGCAGAAACGGCGGAACATCAAAAGCGTCTTCTTGGTCTGCTCGATACGAGAGGGGCGCAAGAAGCCGTCAATCTCCATATCCTGCCCCAAACGGCAGTTCTCTTTTAACTCGTCAAAAACGACGAAAAAACCGCCCTCATATACGTTGACCAGCACCAAACGAACGGTGTTGGAACCAAGGTCTATAATGGCTATTTTCTCAACCTTTTCACTCATAAAGTCACTCCTAAACTCGTTGTCTAATCTCGCTGTCGACGCGCAGCCCTACGCATGCGGGCACACGCCCTTTGGCGAATTATACCATGTATAATTACTCTTGTAAAGATGCATTTTGCATTTTTTTGAATATTTGCTCAAAAAATTATTTTTTCTTAATGATACGTAAACGTATATCCCTCACCCCATCGGACTAGGCTTGGGAGAGGTCAAAATGAATTGGAAATATTTCTTTACAAAGAGAAATCTTTTTGATAAAATCTAGGTAACAATGCTAAGGAGGCTTTTATGATTACGAAGGACATTCGCTACGTAGGCGTAAATGACCATGAAATAGACCTGTTTGAGGGTCAGTACGTGGTGCCAAACGGCATGGCTTATAACAGCTACGTGATTTTGGACCAAATGAGCACCGTAATGGACACGGTGGACCTGCGCTTTGGTAAGCGTTGGTTGAGCAATATCGATAGAGTGATGGACGGCAAGCACCCCGACTTTTTGGTGGTACAACACATGGAGCCCGATCACTCGGGCAGCATTGCTTTGTTTATGGAGACCTACCCCGAGGCGGTATTGGTGGCGTCGAGCAAGGCGTTGGTGATGTTGAAACAGTTTTTCGGCAAGGACTGGGTAGGCCGCACCATGGCTGTTGGCGAGGGAGATATTTTGACCCTCGGCAAGCACACCTTGCATTTTGTGACGGCACCTATGGTGCACTGGCCCGAGGTGTTGGTGACCTACGACAGTACGGACAAGGTGCTATTCTCGGCAGACGGCTTTGGTAAGTTTGGCGCGCTGGATGCAGACGAAGATTGGGCTTGTGAGGCTCGCCGCTACTATTTTGGTATCGTGGGCAAATACGGCGCACAAGTGCAGGCTCTTTTGAAGAAAGCCGCTACTTTGGATATTCGCACCATCTGCCCCCTGCACGGTCCTATTTTGAAGGAAAACCTTGGATACTATCTGGGACTGTACAACACTTGGAGTTCGTATGAGGCAGAAAGCGAAGGTATCATGATTGCCTATACCTCTGTGTACGGCAACACCAAAAAGGCCGTGGAAGAATTGGCAGAAAGCCTGCGTCAAAAGGGCGCACCCAAGGTGACTGTCTGCGACTTGGCACGCAGTGATATGGCAGAGGCCGTTGAGGACGCTTTCCGCTACAACAAGTTGGTGCTGGCTACCACGACCTATAACGCAGAGATCTTCCCCCATATGCACAGCTTTATCCATCACTTGGTGGAGCGCAACTACCAAAACCGTACCGTTGCTTTCATCCAAAACGGTACTTGGGCTCCCCTGGCTACCAAGGTGATGAAGAAGATGTTGGAGAATTGCAAACGTATCAACTACTGCGAAACGGAAGTAACCATTCGCTCGGCTTTGAACGAGGAGTCGCAAAAACAGTTGGAAGACCTGGCAAACGAGCTTTGTCACGAATATATCGAAATGGCATCCGAGACTGCAAACAAGTCGGATTTGACCGCTCTGTTTAATATCGGCTACGGTCTGTACGTAGTGAGTTGCAATGCAGAAGGTCAGGATAATGCGTTGATTGTCAACACCGTTTGCCAGTTGACCAATAACCCCAACCGCATTGCCGTGACCATCAACAAAGACAGTTTGTCGCACGACCTGATCTTGAAGAGTGGCATGATGAACGTCAACTGCCTGACCGTGGACGCACCCTGGTCCCTGTTTGAGCGGTTTGGTATGCGCTCGGGTCGCGACGGACAAAAGTTCACCGAGGAAGAGTTGGCACTTCGTTCGGACAACGGTTTGGTCTTCTTGGGTCGCCACGTGAACAGTTTGATCTCCTTGAAGGTAGAGCGCTACGAGGACTTTGGTACGCACGGTATGTTTATCTGCTCCATCACCGAGGCACGCGTGTTTGAAAAGGCTCCCTCTTTGACCTACAGTTACTATCAAGCCAACATCAAACCAAAACCCCAAGCCACCGAAAAGAAAGGCTTTGCCTGTAAGGTATGCGGTTGGGTATACGAAGGAGACGTACTGCCCGAGGATTTAGTCTGCCCCTTGTGTAAGCACGGCGCGGCGGATTTCGAGCCCCTCAAATAATCGGCAAAAATAAAAAACGCTCAAGGCCAAACGGCTTTGAGCGTTTTTGTTTGCGAAAGATTTAGCGTTGTTTGCTATGGAAGATGACGCCGATGGTGCCGGGACCACAGTGTGCACCGATGACGGGACCTACCGGATAACGCCAGAAAGTAGCCTCGGGGAGTTGCTCCTTGATCTTGGCTACCAGACGGTCGGCAATCTCGGGATTGTCTGCGTCGATGATGGCAATGGGATATTTGTCCAATTCGGAACCGTTATTCAAGATGGACTGCACGAAGGTTGCGATGGCTTTCTTTTCCCCTTTGACCTTGTCCTTAACGGCAAGGGTGCCTTCCTCGGTGACACGCAGAATGGGCTTGATGCCAAGCAGACTGCCAAAAACGGCGCTTGCGGCGGACAGACGGCCACCGCGATGCAGGTGGTGTAAATCGTCTACCATAAACTCGGTGCAAACACGGTTGGTGAAATCCTTGAGGAATTCCACCGTCTCGTCGATGGTATGACCTTCTTGCAGATACTTCACGGCATAATAGGCCTGGTACCCTGCGCCAACAGAAATATTGAGTGTGTCGAAACGAACGAATTTCACACCGGGATACTGGGCGTTGAGTTGTGCCAGAGCCGTCTCCAAATGGTTGAAGGTGCCCGAAAGGTTATGGCTGAAACTGATATAGAGAATCTCCTCACCGCGTTCGAAGTAGGGTTGGAAGATCTCGATGTACTGCTGGGGATTCAGAGCAGAGGTGATGGGCATAGAGCCTGCACGCATCTTGTCGTAGAAAGCCTTGAAATCGGTGTTGCGACCAAAATCGTAGAAACTTTCCTCATCGTCGATGGTATAGGGCATGCCAATGACGTTGACGCCTAACTCGTCCACTTGCGTGTACCAAAGTTCGCAATCGGTATCAATGAAAATAGCGCTCATATTGTACTCCTTTTGAATGGGTTGCAAGGGCAAAAAACCTTGCTAACTCGTATTGTAGCACAAAAAAAGGAGTTGTGTCAACTATGCGAATAAATCCTTTATTCCGCACCCTGAACGGTGACCTCTTGCTCCTTGTCAGGGGTCTCTTGTGCCTCGACAGGTACTTGCTCGCTGTCGGCAGTTTCTACCTTGACAGAAGCGGCTGTAGCGGAAGGCAAAGCCAGGATCAAGCGGCGTGCCCCACGGTGGGCAAGGAACAGGAACGCAACGGCTATGGCAATAGCACCGTCTGCAATCACGTAGGTATTATAGAGGAATCCCCACGCAACCGCGCCTGCTGCAAAGTCTGCGGGCATATAGGCCTCAAACGCAAAGATGCCTGACAAAACGTGGGCCGCGTAGCGCAGTAAAACTGCCACGGTACACCCAACGCCAAGCGCCACGGCAGGACGGGCACGAAGTATTTTTTCTCGTGCAAAACCTGCGATTCCTAGCATTGCAAAGCCAATGGGATAGTCCAAAAGGAACTGGGCAGGGTGAATGATCCAAGGATCTTGCAAGGCTTGCAACAGACCGTAGACGAAGCCCACCAACACGCCGCGGCGGGGACCGAAGCGGAAGCTGTAGAGAAGAATGGGTAGCATAGAAACAAGCGTGATGCTACCACCTTGGGGCATACGGAACAAACGCACGTAGGAAAGTGCAAACGCAAGAGCTATGGAAACGCCTGCGTAGACTACGCTACGCGTGTGCCCCTCCTCTCCTTTGCGAGAGCAGAAGATAGCAACGCACACCGCTATCACGACCAAGCCCACCACACCCAGCGATAGGCCAAGGGTAGATACGTTGGTATAGTAGCCGCCGGGCTGGATTTCCTCCGCGAAATAGAGGCCGAGATAGACCAAAGAAACCACCAAGGGAACTGCGCAAATACCTGTGCAAATATAGGCGGCAAGGCGTTGCCTTTTTGCGCCCACGAGCCGCAAAATAGCTAGGATTACGACCGAGAGCACCACCGTGATGACGGTAGCCAGAATGGGGTAGAAAAGGGTGGGAATCAGGCTTTCTTCATACTTGATTTTGATCATATTGAAGGCAAAGCCGGATACCAAAACCGCAACGGCATAGCCCACGGCAAATACGACCGCTCCTTTGGCATACGTGCGGAGCCTATCGCGACGAAAACGCCAGACGAGAAGGCCAACGATGGCGGCAAGCGCCACGAGGGCTACGGTAAGCCATAGCCAGGTTTGCTCGAGGCCCGACTCAATGAGGTCGAACACGAGTTCTGCTTGAGAAATTAATAGGTTCATACTCGCTCCTTTGGGCATAAAAAAAGCCCCGAGCATAGGGCATAGAACGGTCATATACTTGTCGTTTGGCATATTCCTTACGGGAGTACAAACTCCATCAAGTTATGAGGGTATCATCTCAGACGCGGTGCGTCACCCCTAATGCTAAACTTATTATAAGGCGGGCATAACTGCTTGTCAAGAGAAAAATAAAAATCCCCTCGCGGGGAATTTTAGGCCTTGTTTGCCTTGACCATATCCAGGAAATAACGGTGAACAGCGGTACTGTCGGTAATTTCGGGATGGAAGGCGGTGACGAGCATATTGCACTGCCTTGCGGCTACGATGCGACCGTCTACCACGGACAGTACCTCTACCCCCTGCCCTACGCGACGAATATAGGGCGCGCGTATGAAACTCATGGGGATACGCTCTCCGGCAAAATCCGCATAGGTGAAAAAGCTACCCAGTTGGCGGCCGTAGGCATTGCGCTCGGTCTCGATATCCATCGTAGCAAGATGGCGGCGGTCGTCGTTGGCAATGGTGGCAGACAAGAGAATCAGACCTGCGCAAGTGCCAAACACGGGAAGTCCTGCCAAGATCCCCTCACGAAGGGGCGCCCACAGGCCCGTTGCACGCAAAAGTTTGCCTTGTGCGGTACTCTCTCCGCCCGGCAATACCAATCCGTCCAGACCGTTCAAATCGGCAATAGAACGCACCTCGACACACTCTGCGCCAAGGCTTGTTAACATTTGGATATGCTCGATGAAAGCACCTTGCAGGGCCAAAACACCAATGCGCATATTAGTCTCCACGTTTTTCCATCAACAGAGCAATTTCGTTCTCGTTGATACCGACCATAGCCTCACCCAAATCCTCGCTCAAAGAGGCAATCAAAGCGGCATCACGATAGTTGGTGACGGCTTGCACGATGGCGGCGGCTCTCTTTTGGGGGTTGCCCGACTTGAAAATACCAGAGCCAACGAATACGCCCTCTGCGCCCAACTGCATCATCAGTGCGGCATCGGCAGGAGTAGCTACGCCACCTGCGGCAAAGTTGACCACAGGCAGACGGCCGTGCTCGTGCACCCACTCCACCAGACTGCGCGGTACGCGCATATTTTCGGCAGCCTCGTCCAGTTGCTCGGGGCGCACAGAAACGAGAGCGGCGATTTCCTCTTGGATACAACGCATATGACGAACGGCCTGCACCACGTCTCCGGTACCGGGCTCGCCCTTGGTACGTATCATGCTGGCACCCTCGTTGATACGGCGGAGGGCCTCTCCCAAATTACGTGCGCCACAAACGAAGGGCACGTCAAAAGCGGTTTTGTCGATATGGCGGTCGTCGGCAGGGGTGAGCACCTCACTCTCGTCCACGTAGTCGATTTCAATGGCTTGCAGTACGCTTGCCTCTACAAAATGACCGATACGGCATTTTGCCATGACGGGAATAGACACGGCAGCCTGAATCTCCTTGATCATCTTGGGATCGCTCATACGGGCCACGCCACCTACGGCACGGATATCGGCAGGAATACGCTCCAATGCCATGACGGCACAGGCGCCTGCTTCCTCGGCAATGCGAGCCTGCTCGGGAGTGGTGACGTCCATAATCACGCCACCTTTAAGCATTTGTGCCAAATTACGATTTAACTGTAAACGTTCGTTTTGCATAGTATATACCTCAATTAACTTATGGAATTGTACCATGCGGCATGCACCTTGTCAAGTAAATGAATATTCTACTGCAATATTGCGCATCTTTTTGCGCTCTTGCATACAATGTGGTATGAGTCTTTCGTTGGAAACCCTGGTGAAAGGGCTGCGCCTGATGGGGCAAGATACCAAAGGGCTGGAAAATGCTATGAAAATCATGAAGGCTTTTGACGGACAAAAACAACTGGACGAGCAGGGCTTGGTGCAACTACTGGGGGTATTACGTCCGGAGATGAGCGCATTACTCGGCTTTTTGCAACAGATACAAAAAGAGAGCGAGCCGCCACCGGACAAAGGACCGGAAGTGCAGTATAACCATTTTTAGGAGGGAATATGCAATCGTTTCGTAAGCAGGGGGAAGGAAAAGAGGGAAATGCAACCGGCACAAAAGATATGCTTGGTTCGCTATCCGGCATGAGTGAGCAGGAGTTATTGGGCCTGTTGCACCGGGAGGCGGACAAGGCAAAACAGCAAGGAACGCTGAACAAATCTGAGTTGGAAGGTTTCTATTCGAAAATGGCGCCCTTGCTGACTGCAGAACAGGCACAAAAACTGCGAGGATTGATAGACGCATTATAAACGCGATTATTGGCGCATAAACAAAAAGGAGCAAGCACACAGGGTCTGTGTGCTTGCTCTTTTGCTTGACGGTGACGGGATTAGAAGTTCTCGTCTACCTTCTTGATTTCAGATTGGTTGCTAACTGCACCCTCCGAGTTCACGGTGAACTGCACCTTGAAGTATTGGTTGCGGATCTCGATCACAGCAGAAGCAGATGCAGAAGAGGTCGCATTGGTGAACTTCGTGCAGAAGATGGATACGGCATCACCGCTCACAGCAGTAGCAGCACCGGCAGTGGTGGGGCTGGGCACGGAACAGTTTTCCATCTTAGCGAGTTCGGGAGCGAGGTCCTTCCAGGTGA
This sequence comes from Clostridia bacterium, assembly GCA_017463565.1. GTDB lineage: Bacteria > Bacillota > Clostridia > Christensenellales > CAG-1252 > RUG14300. Next base: position 10,343 of record JAFTOZ010000101.1, read on the forward strand.
ACTTGCCGCCGCTTGCGATATAGATGGTGATGGTGTTCTTGACTGCGTCAACAGCGTTTTCCACAGGGGTCTTACGAGTATTATTGAGGATAGCAATCGTCGAAACGGTGGCTACCGATGCCAAAATGGCCAAAATGGCGATAACAACGATCAACTCCACCAAGGTGAACGCGAGTTTGTTTTTAAAGAGTTTCTTCAATTTCATTCAACTACCTCCAATAGTCGTATTGATTGCATTCATTATACAATATTCTCTTTGCCGTGTCAATACGCAAAATGCAACAAAATCTTCATTCCTACCCTCTTTTCGACATAAAAAGTAGGCGCCTGCGCTCTTTCGGGAAAAGGGCCAGTATCCCCCACACTACGTAGCCCACGGAAATGGCTAGACCCAACCACCCAAGCACGGGATAGACGTGCGCAACGATCCAAGAGAAGGGCAAACTGCCCACGAGAAGGGCGGCAAGCAGGGCAAGCAATGCAGTTAGTCCCCGAGGGGGTTTGGTGAGCGTTTCCACACAGAGGTACATAGCTCCGGCGGTATTCGTGAGCACGGCAGATAAAATGGCGGCGCTGACTACCCCGGAAAGACCGATGGATGCAGCAAGGGCAGCAAAAGGCATAGCGTGGGTGGAGGCACCAACGAGAGAACGCATCAGCAAAAGGAGCACGGCCATCACCACGGCAATCCATACCCCGGAAAGAAGAATGGCACGCGAAGACATGCTGCGCCCCTCACGGCGCATTAATTCTGCCTCGAGTAGCATGTTCATGCCTGCGTAGTTGATGGCGGCAAGCGGTAGAAACTGCCCTGTGATGGGTTGGGTGTTGCCACGAGCCACCACCGAAACAAGCACCACCAAAAGGGGCACCGCCACCATATTCAAAAGATGAAACGCAGGTCGCCAAAAGCACAAAAGAACCCCTGCAACGCCCACGAGCAGAGCGGTGAACACACCGCCGAGAAGTGCTGTCGAGGCAGAAAGCATAGCGCCTGCAGAAACCACAGACACGACGACAAGGAGCAAACGATAGAATCGAAATAGCAAGCCGTCTGGGTTTGCGGCAACGCGCCCTACCCACATAAAAAGCATGGACAGTAGGGCAATCAACAACGCAGAAAGAAGAACGGTTGATATGCCGGCACTGCCAAAATACTGGCTGACTTCGCGACCGCTGGCATAGCCCGCACCAACGAGAGTGCCAACCAACACGGCGGCGGAACGAAAGGATAGAAATAGGTCTTTACGTAGACTTTGCACGGGATATTCTATGAAAACAGATCTCAAAATATGCTAACGATGTTTGCAAAAATAGTAGCAGGATCCGATAACTTCTATATTTTTCCTATTGGGCTGGGGTGTGCGCAAAATACTCCTTATCTATTCGCCGCAAGCCTTTATGGCAAGGTGTGCACGAAAAGGCTCGACGTCGGGTGTTGACAAGGGTTATTCCTTAGCATTATAATAAAGATTATGAAACTACGTATTGAGGATTTACATCTATCTTTTTTCGGTCATACCGAGTGCCTGCACGCCATTTCTATGGAATTGCAGGAGGGTATTCACGCCGTGTACGGTGGCGTGGGTGCAGGTAAAACCGCCCTACTGAAGTGTATCGCAGGGATCAACGAATATACCGGCAGTATCACGCTGGACGGAGAGCCGTTAGTGGCAAATAAGCAAGCACAAAACGTAGGTATGGTGTTTGACGATTTGGCATTGTTTGGCAGAAGAAGTGCCTACTATAATCTGACTTATCCCCTGCGCATTCGCAAAATTCCACGTGCCGAGTGGGAGCAAAGACTTGCTGCGCCCCTGGAAGCGTGGGGGTTACAAAGGCTCTTCTTGGACACGCAAGTTTTTCGTTTGCCCAAAGAAACGCAGGTGAGATTGGCCCTGGCAAGGGCAAGCCTTTTTGAAAAACCCGTGTTATTGCTTGACAACCCCCTGGGGGGACTGAATCCCGACTCAAGAAGGGTTCTGTTCCATTTGTTGCACCGCCATATGCGCGCGCACAAAGGCATTGTGATGTATGCAACTGACGATGCAAGCGAACTCTTGGCGTTGGGTGCGCCTGTTGCCGTGCTATCCTCGGGATATCTGGTGGGCAACGGAGAATTGGTTGCTTTGCAGGAAAATCCCCCGTGTTTGTTGGTGGCAGAACGCCTGAACGCTCATTATTCTGCGCTTGAAATAAAGGTGGAAGAGGGAAAAGCCCATCTCGGGGATTGGTCCTTTGCGCTACCCTATCCCACCGCATACGAAGGTAAGACGTTGGTGCTGGGCGTGAAGGCTGAGGACTGGACAAAGGCAGACGAGGGCTTAGAAGGACTCATATACCACACGGCGCATACCAAAGACGGCTTTTTGGTCTTCTTGCATACTGCGGTGGGTGATATTGCGGTGTGCGCAAATGAAGAATGGGAAGGCAAGGTTTACGTCCGCCCCGAGGCAGTACAGTTGTATGACCTTGCAAATGAATTACGCATTGGATAGATTGGTCGAATTTCGACCACAATGATTCGAAGGAAACGCTATGAAAAAATGTTTGTTGTTTGTTGTGATTGTGGCACTAGCGTTGTGCTTGGTTGGTTGTGTACAACAGCCCGTGTCGATGGAAGGCTTTGATATGTTGCAGGCCGCTCTCAACTTGATTGATAGCGACTATTTGGGCGAGTTGGATATCGACAAGGCAGACTATTTGGCAGCAAGTGCCGTATTGAACGGGTTGGATGACTATACCTATTTGAAGGACTATCAAATTGCCTCTGCTGCCTCGGCAAGTCTGGGCATGATGACTCTCAACACCCGATATAACGACCATTTTGTGGACTACGTCTACCCCAATACCCCTGCAGACCACACCTTTGAGGACGGATTCCATTTGATGCGTGGCGATGAAATCTATGCCGTGAACGGTCAACGTGTACGCGGTCTGTCTTCTAGCTATATGAGCGAATATATGGCAGGTGACGCGGGTACGGAGTTGTGCTTGAGTATCTGGCGCGACGGAAAGTACGTGGGCGACTATACCTACGTGAAGGCCTCGCAATATCTGCCGCGTGCTTTCTATATTGCCGACTTGTACGAGGACGGCACCAACGTGGGTTATATCCACCTGAACGATTTTTCCCAGGTGAAAACGGAAGACGGCAAGGTGCACCGCGCTAGCGATGACTTTGCGGTCTGTATGGATCGCGCGGTGGCAGACGGTGTGAAAAAACTGGTGTTGGACCTGCGCAACAACGGCGGTGGCAGTACCGACATTCTGTCCGAGATTGCTTCCTACTTCGTCCCCTTGGACGAGGGTAAGCCACGCAATATTATGCAACTTGAATATCAAAAGACAGGCGAAAAGTGGAACGTGAGCGTGAGCCTGGATAACTACGTAGAAGGCTTGGAGCTGGTGATTATCTGCAACGGCAATACTGCCTCTGCTGCTGAGTGTCTGATTGGTGCGTGCCGTGCTTTCCACCCCAATACCACTGTGGTTGGCCAACCCACCCACGGCAAGGGCGTATTTCAGCAAAGTTCGGTACCGATTGAGGACCACACGAGATTCAACGAGGACACCTTCCCCGATCAGTACTACGTGGTGTTGGTGAGCGGTTACTACTATATTTTTGACCCTGCAGTAGAGGGCGGCCGCTATTGTATCCACGAAAATCCCCTGCAACCCGACTACGTCACGGCTGACGAGGAAACCGTGGGAAAACTGTGGCAGGATGCAGAATTATTGAAGGCCAAAGAACTTCTGTTTAGTGAGAACGAATAAATCAAAATTTCCAAAATATAAGAGCATAGCAGGCGCTATGCTCTTTTTTTGTGCGCAGAGAATTCTCGCGCGTGCATATGGAATATATATCCTTAGTTGACGTCTACAGCGAGTCTACGGGCATACCGATGGGTTTGATGAAGGAAGCCAGGAAGAAGTCTACCTCGGCAAGGTGCATGCTATTGAGTTTGACGAGGGTGGCGTCCTTGGCATCGGCAAAGTCGGTATTGCCCATAGCGCACTCCTCAATACACTTGATGTAGGCAGACAGGGTGTCGGCGGCCTTGATGAGCTTGGCCTCGGTTGTGCCGGGATCCAAACACAAAATCTCACGGAATTCCCCTTGGAGAGAGGGAGGCAACAGGGTGACCAACTTTTCGTTTGCAGCGGCCTCTACCTGCTTGTATGCCTCACGGATTGCCACGTTGTTATATTTGATGGGAGTGGGCATATCACCGGTCAGCACCTCGCTAAGGTCGTGATAGAGGGCGCATACTGCCATACGGTCGGTATCTACCTTGTCGGGGTACATATCGTTGTGAATCAGACCCAACACGTGGGCAAGAGATGCAGTGAGCATACAATGCTCCGCAATATTTTCACGCTGGGCAGAACGCATCAGCGCCCAACGTTCAATCAGTTTCATACGTGAAACGTATGCAAAAAAACTATAACTTGTACTCATAAATTCTCCTTATGCCATCGTGAAGATGATACGTACGTATTCCTCCAAAGAGGTTTCGCCGGCACGAATACGCTTGCGGACGTTTTGATCCATAAATTCCATACCTGTCTTTTCGGCGTAAGCACGCAATTCCTCGGTGGAAGCACCGCGCGTGATCATAGCGCGAAGTTCGCTATCGAGGAGCAACACCTCGTGTACGGCAAAACGGCCGGAATAGCCGGTGAAGTTGCAAGAGGAACAACCCACGGGAACGTAGGAAGAAGTGAGGGTGGGATCCCCCAGAATCTTGCGTTGCTCGGCAGACAAAGGTTCCAGGCGCTTACACTTGGGACAGAGCTTTTTGACAAGGCGCTGTGCCAAAATGCCGTTGACTGCGGCAGCCACCAAATAGGGTGCAACGCCCATATCGATCAGACGGGCAATAGTAGCACATGAATCGTTGGTGTGCAGGGTAGACAAAACCAAGTGACCCGTGATAGACGCACGCATAGTAATTTCGGCGGTTTCGAAGTCACGAACCTCACCGATCATCACAACGTCGGGGTCCTGACGCAGAATAGAACGCAGACCTGCGGCAAAGGTAAGACCTGCCTTTTCGTTGACCTGTACCTGGTTGATACCGACCACACGTTTCTCGATAGGATCCTCGATGGTGGTGATATTCACGCTAGGCTTATTAAGGCGTTGGAGCACCGTATAGAGGGTGGTAGATTTACCGCTACCGGTAGGACCTGTTACCAACACGACACCGTTGGGCGCATCACAAATATGCTCAAACTTTTGTACGTTTTCGGGGGTCATACCCAACTCTGCCAAACCAACGTCTTTGCCAAGAGCGGTACCCAACAAACGCAACACGGCCTTTTCACCATAGGCGGTGGGCAGGGTGCTGACACGGATATCCACCACGTTGCTATCTACGGTGTAGTCAAAACGGCCGTCCAAAGGAATACGCTTTTCGGCAATATTCATATTGGACAAAATCTTGATACGCGTGATCAGACTGCGATGGGTAGCAGGCGTGATCTTCATATACTCGATCAGGTCGCCGTCCAAACGCATACGCACCACAACGTAGTCCTTGAAAGGCTCGATATGGATATCTGATGCGTTGCGCAAATAGGCTTGTTCAACCAAGGTGTTGAGCAACTTGACGATGGGCGCAGAGTCTACGCGTGCATCAATCTCGCTGTTTTGGGGCTTGTCCGACTCCTCTGCTTCGCTCTCTACGTCCTCCGCAATCTTTTGGGCGGTAATGTTGACGTAGTATTTTTCGATCGCATCCTTAATGGCGGCCTCTGTAGCGAGGTTATAGGCTACTTCCTTACCGGACGAAGTCTTGACGTCCAGTTCGATTTCCATATTAGTTGGGTCACGTACTGCCAATACCAAGCGTCCTTTTTCGATCTTGATGGGAATAATATTGTGTTTGCGTGCAATGCGCTCGGGCACCAACTTGATGATATCCGAATCCGAAATGAAAATATTTCCCTCAATCAAGGGCAGACCCATACGCTCCGCCAGCGCAGACAAAATGTTGATTTCGGGTGTGATATTCATGGAGATGAGAATCTCGGATATACTCATACGAGGATTCTCCCTGTTGAGGTCGCGCGCGGTGCGCAACTGGTCGGGGGTGACGTAGCCACGCTGCAACAGAATTTGTCCAAATTTCGGTGTACTCATATTTGCCTCCAGTTTGATTATACGTAAGCCAGGGGATGCTCAAAGCCTCGCCTGACCTCTTGTTTTTGTTCGTCGGATTGCCGACTGTCAGAAGATAAGCGCCAGTAACTGGCCGCCCCACAGAAGGGAAACTATCATGCCCAACGCAAGGAAGGGCGCAAGGGGCATCATGGCGCGTTTGTTGCGACCGCATGCAACCAATTGCACAACACCGGCAACACCGCCCAAAATCAATCCAAGCAGCGCACCAAGCAGGGTCAACTGCCATCCTGCAAACAGACCGATGGCCGCCATCAGTTTGATATCTCCGCCGCCAATGCCACCTCGTGTGAGAAGCGCCAACAGGAATAAGGGCACGGACGCAGCGACGATGCCGACAAGATAGCCCCACCAAGGCAGTGCGTAGGGTAAACCGCTCCCCTCGAAAAAGGACGCCACAAAGGGCGCAATGCCCACGATCAAAAGAGCGACAGAGAGTCCGTTGGGAATCTCCATGATGTCGAGGTCAATGCACGCAATCACCAACAACAGGCTAAACACGACCGCCAACAAGATGGAATACCAACCAAAGCCGTACTGCACAAAGCAGAGCGCCCACAGAAGGGCGTTGCCTGCCTCTACCAAGGGATAGCGCACCGAAATGCGCTCGTGGCAAACACGGCACCTGCCACGCAGACCCAAAAAGCTAAACAAAGGAATTAGCTCGTACCATTGCAGGGTATGACCGCAATGGGGACAGTAGGAGCGAGCAGAAGAAAAAAACTTGCCGCGCGGAATGCGATAGATGCACACGTTGAGGAAGCTACCTACCACCAAGCCAAATATTGCATAGAGCGCAACCGGCCACATTAGCGACTACCTCCCGAGAACACCAAGCATTGATAGTTGGTGCCGATTTGTGCCTTGCGATCCAACCCGTTGACAGTGGCTCCCTTCTCCATCACCTCTGATCCCGTATAGAGCAGATTGTAGAGACGAA
>JAFTOZ010000017.1 GCA_017463565.1 Clostridia bacterium
GTTGACCTTTATGCCTCTCGAGGAGATTGAGGCGCTGGTGTGTCATAAGGACGAGCGTATCAACGCCGCGAAGGAACGCCTGGCGTTTGAGATCACCAAGATCGTGCACGGAGAGGAAGACGCTGTGTTGGCACAAACGCAAGCGCGCGCTGCTTTCTCGGGTGATAGCAGTGCTATGCCTGCTGAGACTATTCCTGCAGGGGTTGATAGCGTTGTGGACATTATGGTGGCATTGAAGGTAGCCGCAAGTAAGGGCGAGGCAAAACGCTTGATCCAAGGTGGCGGTGTGTCCATTGACGATGCGAAGGTGACTGCGTTTGACGCGAAAGTGCCTGCTGAAAAGTTGGCAAGCGGATTTGTGTTGCACAAGGGTAAGAAAGTGCATATCAAGGTTTCGGTAGAATAATGAAGCCTTATACGACCATTGCTGAAGAAACGGTAGCAGAGCGGGTGATTAAGCATAGCCGCTTTATTGCCACGGCTCTGCCTATCGAGGATTATGAAGACGGATTAGAAAAGATTGCGGCAATCAAGGCACGCTATCCCGATGCGACTCATAATTGCTATGCAATGATCGCTGATGAACAGTTGCTGCGCCTGAAGGTGAGTGATGACGGTGAGCCGCAGGGTACTGCCGGTTTGCCTATCCTTGAGGTGATCAAGCGAAAGGAAATCTGCCGTGTGGCCGTGGTTGTCACACGGTATTTTGGTGGTATTAAGCTGGGCGCAAACGGATTGATCGGCGCATACGCAGGTACGGCAAGCGACGTATTGGACGTGGCGAAATTAGTTCATTGGGTGCCGTCTGTACTGTGCCGTGTGGCAATGGACTTTTACGTGGGCGGTAAGTTGACTGACCGTGTGAATAAAGCCGGCGGCGTTGTGCTTGATACCGAGTATACCGATTGTGTGCGAGCACACGTTGCGGTGCCTGTGGAGATGTACGAGGGGTTGAAAAACGACTTGGTGCAACTGACACGGGGCAAGGTTGTGATTGACGAGGTGCGTGAGGCCTATCACGCTTATTAGTATGCGGATATCGGGCATTGAAAAAAGAAAAAGACAGGCACGGTATGACGTATATGCAGACGGCGTGTACCTGGCAACGCTGAGCGATGAGGCTATTTTGACTCACCGTCTGAAGGTGGGTATGGAACTGCCCGAGGGGGAGTTGGTAGCCATCGTAGAGGAGGCGGCAAAACAGGATGCAGTCAATTGCATTTTGACTCTGCTGTCCGGGAAAGCGTATACTTGCAAAATGGCGCGTGATAAGCTACGCGAGAAAGGCTTTGGCAGCGAGGCCGTTGATTATGCCGTAGAGAAGATGCTTGACTACGGTTATCTGGACGATCTGGCGTATGCCGAGGAGTACTGGGAGCAGACGAAAACCTCACGCTCGAAAAGGCGGGTTCGGCAGGAACTTTGGCAGAAGGGAATTGCGGACTCGATCGTGCAATCGGTGTTGAAGGACGACTGCGAAGTCGAGGCTTGCATGAGTAATTTGCGAAAAAAGATGCGTGGACGCGTACTGGACGAGGGTATGCGGTTGCGTGTGATGCGCTCGCTGGTGTCGCAGGGGTTTGACTACGATACCGTAAAAAGAGCGATGGCCGAGTACGAGGAGGAAACCTCGAATGATTAGCCTTTGCGAGGTGGTCTGTGCCTCGACGAATGATTATGCGATGGCGCATAGGGACCTGGCGCATAACGCTGTGATTTTTGCCCGAAAACAGGAGGGCGGAAAGGGTAGAGAGGGAAGAAAGTTTATCTCCCACGGAGGGGGTGCCTATTTCTCTATCGTGCGGCGAGATAACCTTGCGTTTGCGGACGCTTATCGGTATATGATGGCGGCGGCGGTGGCGTGTTGTGAGGTCGTGCGCTCGCTTGGGGTGGAATGTGCGATCAAGTGGCCAAACGATCTGCGTGTGGGCAGGAAGAAGTTGGGCGGCATTCTGATTGAAACCGCTTGCTCGCCAAAGGGAATCTGCTACGGTGTGATTGGGATTGGTCTGAACGTGAATAACCGCTTGGAAGGAGTGGATTGCCCGTGCTGTTCGCTAGGGGAAATGCTCCACGGGGAAATTGCGGTGGAAAGGTTGATCGTGGAAATTGCGGAGGCTTTTGACCGATGGGTGTTTGCTGACGAGTTGGCAGACGTTTACCGTAGGTGGTTGATGACTCTGGGAAAAGAAGTGCTTTTGGCTAGTGGCCGAGTGGGGCTGGCGAAGGACGTTGGGCCGGATGGCAGATTGGCTGTGGACGTGGACGGCGCAACCGTGTGGGTGAGCGCAGGTGACGTTCGGTTGAAGGAGGACGTATGTTAAACGCTTTTCGAATTGGACATATGCAGGATGAAGGTGTGGGTACCGGTGTTACCGTGATTTTGGCCCCGGGCGGCGCCGTGGGTGGCGTGGCGGTTCTTGGTAATGCGCCTGCTACACGGGAAACCGATTTGCTCCGTAGTGAGTGCACCGTGGATAAGGTGAACGCGGTGGTTCTGTCGGGCGGCAGTGCTTTTGGCCTGGAGGCGGCTTGCGGCGTGATGGAGTACTTGAAAAAGAGAGGGTTTGGCTATCCTGCAGGCGCGTATCAGGTGCCTATCGTAGTGGGGGCGTCTTTGTACGACCTGGAATATAAGACTTTTGGCTATCCCGATAAGGAGATGGGCAAGACGGCTTGTGAGGCGGCAGGCGATTTTTGCGAGTTGGGCGCCAGTATCGGTGCAGGTTGCGGTGCGACCGTGGGTAAGTTGCGCGGTGCTGCTCACGCCGCCAAGTGCGGTCTGGGTGTGGCTACAATCAAAATCGGCGCGGTGGAGATGGCTGCCGTGGTGGCGGTGAATGCGTTTGGCAACGTATATTCGCCCGAGACGGGGGAGATGTTGTGCGGTATGATGCAGAATGGCAAACCTGTCGATATTGAGAAGATGCTGCGCTATGGCGTAGAGGGAATTGCCGGTATGAATACAACCATCGGTTGCGTGGTGACGAATGCGAAGCTGACGAAGGCGCAATGCAACGTGTTGGCGAAAACCGTTCATGATGCCTATGCCCGTTGTATCCACCCCGTGCATACCATGGTGGATGGAGACGCCGTGTTTGTGATGGCGTCGGGTGAGGTGGAATGTAATCTGCTCGCGATGCAGTCGGAGTGTACGAAATTGATGATGCGTGCTATAGTGAACGCCGCAAAGAGGGCGGACGATTTGGTATAATCGCCATTTTCGAGTATTGACACAGGGCGCTCACGTGCGCTATAATAGAAAAGAACCGTAAGGAGGAGTTATGTATGGAAGGCAAAACCGGAATTAATATCGTGCTTACCATTTTGGCTGTGTTGCTGTTTGTCTTGGGTATCGTGCTGTGCGTGCTGTGCGCTGTGGGGCTGACGTTCCCCGGCATTGAGTACCCCGTGGAAAACAACCTTTGGATTGGCTTGGCTGCCATTGGTCTTTCGTTATTGATGTTGATTGGTTGCAATATTGCAACGAACGTCCGTATTGCTGCGGATAACTCCTATGATATTCTGCGCCACGTTGAGTTGCTCTGCAAAAAAGAGGGAATCAGTATGGCGGATCTTGCGAGAAAGGATGCGGAAAAGGCTGTGAAGAAGGCAGCGTTGGTGGACAAGGCCAAGGCAAAGGCCGAGGCGGCTACCGTTGCGGAGACCCCTGCGAAAATAGAGGAGCCTGCTGAAGCACCTGCACCTGCTGCACCTGTTGCTGCGGCGGCACCTGTGGCAGAGGCACCTGCTACTGATGAGAATCTGGGCATTTCCTACGAGGCTTGGAAAGAGGCCGTGGATAGCAAGACGAAGTGCGCTTGCGGTGAGGCTGTGCGTGTGCGCAAGACTAAGAGCGGTTTGTTTGTGGTGGCCTGTGAGGGCGCCGTTGCAAAGAAGGGCTGCGGCGAAAAACCCCTGCCTGTGGCTCTCTTGGCAGAACAGTTTTTGACCTGGTATAACGAGGCTTATTCTGACTCTGTTGCGACCTTTGATATTGCTCTGTATAACGCGATGGTGGCAGAGGCTACGTTGAGCGCCGGTACGGTTCGATTTACAGCTAAATAGGAATATTTGAATTATCTTGCATTATTTATGCGCTCACCGATACGGTGGGCGTTTTTTTTTGTAGTAAATTGTTTGACAGGTGGGTTTATCTATGATAAAATCTATAACGAGCCGCATGGAAAGGGTCGTAAGTGGCAATGCCCACCCATACAGCGAGACTGGTAAGAGGAGGTAGCAATATGTACGCAATTATCGCAACTGGTGGCAAACAATACAGCGTTCAACCCGGAGATACCCTTCGTGTTGAGAAGTTGGATGCACAGTCCGGTGATACCGTGAAGTTTGACGTGCTTTTCATCAACGATGAGGGCAGCATCCTGACCGGCAAGGACGTTGTGAGTGCTTATGCTGAGGCAGAGGTTCTGGGCGAAGGTAAAGGCGAGAAGATCGTGGTTTACAAGTACAAGGCCAAGAAGAATATCCGTCGTAAGCAAGGTCACAGACAACCTTTCACCGCTGTTAAGATCTTGAACATCGTCAAATAATGACAAAAGCAGTTTTCACGCGAAAGCAGGGTAGAATAATCCGCATTGAATGCGAGGGACACACGGGCTACGGTGTGGAGGGCGAGGATATCGTCTGTGCCGCTATTAGCTCTATCGTCCAGACAGCCGTTTTGGGTGTGTTGGGTGTTGCATTGGTGAATGCACGCTACGAGGTGGATGACCGCAGAGGTTATCTATTGCTGGAGATTCCAGAGGGGATTACCAAAGAACAGAAACATGACGTTCAGGTGATTCTGCAAACACTCTTGCTCGGCGTTAGCGATCTTCATGAGGCTTATTCGAATTTTGTAAGATTGGAGGTAAAAGAGCTATGAAATTTATTAATATTCAATTGTTTGCTCATAAGAAAGGTGTCGGTAGTTCCCGTAACGGCAGAGACTCTGCTGCACAACGCCTTGGCACGAAGCGTGCTGATGGTCAGTTTGTGTTGGCCGGCAATATCCTCGTTCGTCAAAGAGGTACCAAAATCCATCCCGGTAACAACGTAGGTCGCGGTAGCGATGATACCTTGTTTGCCTTGATTGATGGTGTGGTTCGTTTTGAGCGCAAGGGTAAGTCCAGCAAGCAAGTGAGCGTTTATGCAAAATAAGTAAGTTAACAAGTAAAAGAAAGCACCGCAGTTGCGGTGCTTTTTGTTTTTGAATTTCCAATGTTGTTTTTGAATTTCCAATGTTGTTTTTGTAATTTCTGTGTTGTTTTGAATAGTGTCGTATTTCCAGTATTCTTTTGAACAGTATTCTTTTGAACAGTGTTGTTTTGAATAGTGTTAGTTTGTATTTTCAATATGGATTTGATTTTTGTGCAATTGTGATCAAGAAGGGTTTACTCGTCGAGGGACCAATCGATGGGCTGAATGCCTTTTTCGGTGAGGAATTGGTTGCAGAGACGGAAATGGTTGCAACCAAAGAAGCCGTTATAGGCGGAAAGGGGAGAGGGATGCACGCATTGGAGTACAAGGTGCTTGCTTTGGTCGATCAACTTGGCTTTGCTACGTGCGTTGGCACCCCAAAGCAGGAACACGATGGGTTCTTCTCGCTGGGAAAGCAGAGAGATAGCACGGTCGGTGAAACGCTCCCAACCCTTGTTTTTGTGGGAGTTTGGGGAGGCGTCACGCACGGTGAGGACGGTGTTGAGAAGAAATACGCCTCTCTCTGCCCATTGACCGAGATAGCCGTGGTGTGGCGGTTGAAAACCAAACTCTGCGTTGAGTTCCTTGTAGATATTCACCAAAGATGGGGGTATGTCTACACCCTTTTGGACGGAAAAAGCGAGGCCGTGGGCTTGGTTTTTGCCGTGGTAGGGGTCTTGGCCGAGAATCACCGCTTTGACCTTGTGGTAGGGGGTCAGGCGGAAGGCGTTGAAAATATCGTACATATCGGGGTGTATGGTGTGGGTGGCATACTCTTGCTTGAGAAATTCGCGCAGTTCTTTGTAGTAGGGGCTTTCAAATTCTTCTTTGAGTAGGGCATCCCAATCGTTGCCAAGACGTACCATGTCAGTTCTCCTTTTTGGGCGGTTTTTCACCCATAAATTGGTAGTAACGGCACTCTAATTTGCCGTTGTAGAGTTTTCTGTTTTTGTCTGCTTTGCGACCGAAATAGCGTTCCATAAAGGCGAAAGCGGTGATGACGTAGCAACTCCATTTGGGAAGAGCGCGGAAGACGGCGCTGAAATCCTGCATAAGTTTGCCTACCTCTTTTTCGGTTAGAAGACGCTCGCCGTAGGGGGGATTGGTGACGATGACACCGTAGGGGGTGTGGCTTGAAACCTGGCGCATATCCATACATTGGAAATGCACGTCGGATTCTACTCCTGCTCGCTTGGCGTGGTGACGGCAAAGCTTGATAGCATTTGGATCGATGTCGAAACCTGCTATATGCAGGGTGGAGGTGCGGTCGATTCTGCCCTCGGCCTCTTTGCGAAGATTTGCCATAAGAGAGGGGGCAAACTGTGGCCAACTTTCAAAGGCAAAGTTGCGATAGAGCCCGGGTGCGATACGGCGCGCGATCAGGGCTGCCTCGATGGGGATTGTGCCGCTACCGCAGAAAGGGTCGATAAGGGGTTTATCCTTGTTCCAAATGGAAAGGAGAAGGAGACCTGCTACCATCGTTTCTTTGATGGCTGCCTCGCCTACAAGCTCACGATAGCCACGCTTGTGCAAGCCTGTGCCCGAAGTATCTACCAGAATGGTGGCGTAGTCTTTGAGAAGACTGACGGTGATTTGGTAGGTAGGCCCTGTTTCGGGCAGTTGCTCCACACGGTAGGCTCGCTGTAGGGAAACTACGATTGCCTTTTTGGTGATGGATTGGCAGGCAGAGACACCACAGAGGGTGCTTGCGACCGATTTGCCGTTGACGATGATACGCGCGTTTTTGGGGAGTAGGTCTGCCCAACGCACGCTACTGACGAGAGCGAAAAGTTGGTCAAAGGTGGTTACCTCGCCCTCTGCCGGTACGATATAGACCCGCTCGGCGGTGCGAAGATACAAATTGCAACGGGCGACGGTTTCTTCGTCACCTTCAATGCGCACCATACCGCCGTTTGCAGGGGCGTCCTTGACTCCCAGTTCTTGGTACAGTTCGCGTTTTAGTACGGCTTCTAAGCCGAATCCTGTGCTGATTGCAATTTTGTATTTCACTTATTCAGTATAGCACAATTATGCGCAAGGGGCAAGGGCAAGAATAAATATGACTTGTCGGTTTTGGTGTAATATGCTATAATTGCGATATGAACACCCCTAAGCAATACAGTTTTCACAAATTTTTGTTTGCTCTACTGCGGCCAATAGCCCGCTTTTTTGTGTTTTGTGCGTATGGAGCAAGAGTGGAACGGAATTCCTATCAAATCAAGCCGCCCGTGCTTGTGTTGGGAAATCACAGCTGTTTTGCAGATGCTGTGTTGATGGCTTGCGCCTTTTCCTTTCCGATCTATATCGTGGGAGCAACTGCTACCTTGCAAACAAGACTTGGGCGGTTGGTGGCAAAACTGTTTGGGTTGATCCCCATAGACAAGGCATCGGGTGATATGGGGGCAATTCGCCGTATTTTGCGGGAAATCAAGGCAGGACATAGCGTTGGGTTGTATCCCGAGGGGAATTGTACCGTAGACGGCAGTATGCTACCGATTGAGGCGTCGATTGGTAAGCTTGCTAAGCAGGTGAAGGTGCCGATCGTGCTGATGAGGACAACGGGTGGATATCTGAGTAGACCCAAATGGGCGCGTACCAAAAGAAAAATGCGCGTGCGCGCACGCGTAGTAGAAGTGCTTACGCCAGAGGATTGTAGGGCACTTAGCGTAGAGGCCTTGAGTGAAAGAATCGTGGCAGGAATATCTTGCGATGCGTACCAAGAGCAGGAAAAGACCCTGATTGACTACGGCGGTAAGAATCGCGCGGACGGAATATGCCGAGTGGTATCGGTATGTCCTGCGTGTGGGTGTGAAGTGCGATTTGTTGAGAAGGGAAACACCTTTGCTTGTCCGAAATGCAATAATGTGTGCGGTCTTG
This sequence comes from Clostridia bacterium, assembly GCA_017463565.1. Classification (GTDB taxonomy): domain Bacteria; phylum Bacillota; class Clostridia; order Christensenellales; family CAG-1252; genus RUG14300. Next base: position 8,080 of record JAFTOZ010000017.1, read on the forward strand.
ATGAATACGGTTATTTGCGCGGTGGCGAGCACCAAACGCTCTGTGCCTGGTGCGCTTGGGAAAAGGAGCATTACGAGCAAGAGGCTGAAAAGGACAGGGTATTGGGTATTCGAGGAAGCCTATTTGAGATAGATAAACAGAAGATGGCTGTCAACAAGGGAGAGTTGCTGGTGGGTGCTGGCGAGGTTGGCATTGGTGCAAGAAATTGGCTATACCGTGATATTCGTGGGGTGGTGTTGCACGATATTAATCATCTTTTGATTACTGCAAAAGATGGATGCTACCGCTTTGTCCCTGATGATGAGAATGCGAATATCCTACCCATTTTGAACGTACTGCTATGGCGGTTGAATAGGGAGCGGAAGGAGAAACTTTAATTGTGTTTGCATAAAAAAAGACCTGCACGAGCAGGTCTTTTTTATTATTCGTTTATGCAAGAATTTCGCGAATATTGCTGACGCCCGTCTTGAGGTTGAACTTGAGGGTTTTGACCTCCTTGGGGTCTGCGTCCGTTTCGAATACGATTTGGATATCATTCTCGGTCACGTTGTCGGCGGAAATGACCTTGTAGTGGCACTTCCGGAAGAACTTCTTAACATAGAGAAGCGCCTCGTCGTCGTACTTGCCTACGTCGTCGGATACGAACAAAACGTCACCGCACAGATGGTTGATGAAGCCGAGCAGGAGTTTTTGGTCCATGGTGAACTTGAGGTTGAAATCACGCAAGAAGAACACGTCGGGATCGTTGATGAAGGCACGGCCATTGAGATGACGGCGGAAGATGGCGTTGAGGATAGAGTTTTGGGCGGAGGGCAACTCTGCCGTGAGGTTGAGGCGGTTGGTGAAATCGCCAGCGTAGATCTTGGCAACGTCGCAACCGATACGGCAAGCATCGTAGACACCAAAGCCAATACCGTGGGGTACACCGCAACCCAAGAACAACTTGTCGCCTACCAACTCACGCAGGAAGAGTACGGCATCCGTCATAATTTCGGCGCGGGTCTTGCCATTGCGGGGGAACATAGCCTGCGAATAGAGGAAGTCCAACTTGACCATATCAAAGCCCCAATCCTCAAAGACGGTGCGGAAGACCTCTTTGATATAGGCACGGTATTCCTCGTTGTACATATCGAATACGTATGCGCCACCCCATGCAGGTGTGCCTCTGACGGGTTTGCCGTCAATCTTGAGCACCCAATCCTTGTGGTCCTTGTACATTTGGGAACGGGGCGTGCAGTTGAAGGGAGCGAGCCACAGACCTGCCAGATAGCCCTTTTCGTGGATCTTGTCGGCGAGGTACTTCATACCGTTGGGGAACTCGGGCTTGAGGGTGAGCCAGTCGCCAACCGTGATTTCGTAGCCGTCGTCAATCTGGAAGATATTGGCGGTGTCGCCAGCGCGACCCAAACCCTCCAAATCACGCACGATGATTTCCTCTGAAATTTTGGTGAAGTAGTTGTACCAAGAGGTGTAGCCGCTGAGGTGGTCAATACGAGGTTTGGGTACGCCAAGCTTGGCAAAGTAGGCGTCAAATACTTCGTCGTAGCTACCGTTGGCTACGAAGATATCCAAAATCAAAGTGGGTTCGCCTGCTTTGAGGGTCTTGCCTTCGATATCCTTTTGGATGCAGAAGTTGCCTCCTTGCATATCTGCAACGAAGCGAGTATAGCCAGATTGCTCGTTGAGGGAGCCGTAGAAGCTCAGCTTGTTGTCCACCTTGTAGTAGGTGTAGGTGTAACTATGGAAATGACCCTTGCCCTTGGGGGGATTGTAGAAACGGTAGTCACCGCTGCAACACATCCAATCATCTGCTAATTTGGCAATATGGCGCAGGGGGGAGACGGTGGCTTTGAACTTGTCGTCCTTGCGATACTCACGGGAGGTTGTCCAGGCTTGGAAACCGTTGCCAAAGAAAGCCTCGCCATCGGGACTTACGTGGGGGGTGTCGAGAGAGACCTCGAGCATTTGCATATCCACCTTGGGATTGATGGTCAGACGAATGGAGTCCTCGCTGACTTGCTTGTCGATGGTGTAGTGCACACAACGCTCTTTGTGGGTTTGATATAAAATGCCATCCACACGGTACTTAACTGTAAATCTATATTCTTGCATACCATACTCCTTTGTTATGAATATAACTTATTATAAACGATTTGGAAGTGCTATTTCAATAGCAAATGTGATTTTCTTGCAATTTTTTGCCGTTGTTTTAGCCACACATAGGAACTTCGTGGGTTACGGCAAAGGTGCCAAGGGCGCCGGTTTGGGAGGAACCAAGCAGGAATTTATTGACCGCAATCTCCGTAGGCGGTAGCGTATCTTGGACGAGCGCAAGGGCAGAGACTACCTTTTTGGGGTCCTCACTCATAAACAGCGTGGTGTGGAATTTGTAGTCGGTGTCGTAGGGGTGCAGGGGAACGCCATAGCGCTCCAGTAACATCCGGTTGAGCTTGTCGTGGATTTCCTCCAGATAAGGACAGGGTGCCATCCGCAGCCAAGCAATCGTATCTTCTAACTCGTAGCCAAGTACGGGGATAACGAAAGGTTGCGTGCTTTGCAATAAATCAATGATATCCTCTAACACTTGTGGGACGAGGTTATCTTCTACGTGGAAGGTGATTTTGAGGGAAACGTGAAAGGGGAGGGTAAAGTTGGAATGTTCGAAGTGAATGATTTGCTCTATCTTGTGAACACTCTCTTTGACAAGTTGGACTTGTTCGTCTACGTCGATTCCTATCCATAGATACATAACGTGCGCTCCTGTTGGGGGTTATATTGCAAGTATATCACAAGAAATATCATCCTTCAAGGGAGAAAAGAAAAAAGGTTTGACTTATCAAACCTTTTGAAATACGTGCAGGGTCGTATTGAAATGCTATCTATTTTTCATGCGTGCCCTGAAGCAAAGAATTGCCGCAATGAATATGGCTACGGTGTATGCAAGGACGATGAGCAAGGGGAGAAAAACGTCACCAAAGAGATTGCTTGTGGCGATCAGGGAGTTTTGAACTAAATCGGTTGCGTTTTTGAAGGGCAGTACGCGCATGAACGTTTCAAATCCTTTGGGTATTCCCGACGTGGGAAACCACATTCCACTCAGGACGGATTGTCCTGCAATCACGACAGATGCGACGCCACCTATACTTTTTTCATTACAGAGCGAGCCAAGAAGAATGCCGATGGAGAGAAAAAGCAAAGAGGTAAGCAGACTTGACAGTAGTCCGTACAATAGACCGATATTCCATATGGTTGGGTCAATGATCCCTCCAACTGCAAAGAATAGAATTGATTGTAGCACGGCAAGAGGCGCTAATGCTATTGCATAACCCAGGATAAATTCATGCGGTCGTGCGGGGGAAACACACAGCCTTGAGAGAAATGACGTGCTGCGATCCAGGGCTATGAGCATACCTGCAAAAAGAGAGAGGAAGGCCTGCGAAAACACAACGATTGCAGGCGCCAAATATTTCATTGCAAATTGCTCGGTGAGTTCATGAAAAATATAGTAGAAAAGGATTTCCATACTAAGTGGCATAATTAGCATGAAAATGAGTGAAAGAGGATCTCTGATGATCTCTTTTACGTTTCGTTTTGCAAGAGTCGAGATGCGTGATAGTGACCTACTCATTGTGGAAACCCCCTGAAACAATTTGGATAAAAGCTTCTTCGACAGAGTGTTTTCCTGTATATGCATACATCTCATCCTTTGTTCCCACAAAGATGAGTGCGCCGTCCTTCATGACGCCGATCCTATCGGCAAGCGCTTCTGCTTCCTCTATGTAGTGGGTGGTGAGAATGATCGTCATCTTGCCTTTAAGATCTTCAATAGCAGACCACAGTTCGCGACGCGAGAGTACGTCCAGGCCTTGTGTCGGTTCATCAAGAAACAGCAGTCGTGGATTTGTGATAAGGGAGAGCGCAATAGACAACTTTCTTTGCCAACCACCCGAAAGTTGCCCTGCTCGCTTTTTGGCTACCCCGTTAAGTCCTAAAATTTGATAGACCCGTTCCTTGTTATTTTGAATCTCTGTTGCATTTTGACCGTTCAATCGCGCATAAAACTCCAGGTTTTCTTCAACCGATAGTTTGCGCGCAATGGCGCTCTCCTGCATGGAAATATCCACGATTTCCTTTATACGCGCTGCATCACGGAGAATGGAATAGCCAAAAATAAGCGCATCACCGCCGCTTGGCTGTGTGAGGGTAGAAAGCATTTTGACTGTGGTCGTTTTGCCGGCACCGTTTACTCCGAGTAAAGCAAATAATTCGCCATCGTATATTTCGAGGTTGAGTTTATCAACAGCAGTATGTTTACCGTATTTTTTAGTTAAGTTAATCGTTTTGATCGCTGTCATTTTGAATTCCGTCCATCAGAGAATAAAAACTGTCTGCCTTGAGCAGTGCTATTCCGCGATTTTTGTCACCCATTACCATGAGAGTATCACCCTCTCGAATGTTAAACATTTCGCGTGCCTCTCTTGGCACGGTGATTTGGCCTTTTGGTCCGACTTTGACACTGACGATAAATCTATCTTGATCAATCTTCTTCATTTGCCCTTTCTCCATAATCTTACAATTCTTACTTTTCTTATATTTTAACATGTACTGCACGACTTGTCAAGCCCATTTTATAAATAAAAAAAGGCCTAATACAAAGTATTAAGCCTTTCGATTTGTAGAGGACCTTAGATTTTTGATTTCAGTTCGGTGGACTGCGCTTCTACAAAGGAAGCGATTTCTTGCACCGTTTGAGGATCTAAGGGGTTGGGGAGATCGGCTCGGGAAAGAGTCTCGAAGTAGCCGTACATACCGCCCATACCGCAGAGTTTGAGGTAGCTTTCCCAAGCGCCCTTGCCCTCGACCTGTTTGCGATAGAGAGCGAAAGCGTCCAACTGTGCCATAGCGTACTCGATATAGTAGAAGGGGTAGAGGAAAATGTGTTGTTTCTGCATCCAGAAACCGCCTTCTTCGAGGAATGCGTTGCCGTTGTAGCTACGCCACGGCATATATTTCTTTTCGATTTCCTTCCACGCCTTGCGCCAACCTGTGGGGGTGAGGTTGGGATTCTCGTAGACACGGTGTTGGAATTCGTCCACACTCACCAAATAGGGAATGGTCTTGAGTGCATCGGTGAAGTGCGCATAGATATATTTGGCAGTTTTGTCCCCGAAGAAACGCTCCATATAGGGATAAGCAAAGAATTCCATGCTCATAGAATGGACTTCGTTGATTTCGCTGGTGGAGCTGATCATTTGCTGAATGGGCAGACGGCGAGATGCGTAGTAGCCCTCGAATGCGTGGCCTGCCTCGTGGGTGAGGACGTCGATATCGGCAGAGGTGCCGTTGAAGTTGGAGAAGATGAAGGGGGCTTTGTAGTCGGGCAGGAAGGTCATGTAGCCGCCGAGGTGCTTGTTTTCGCGAGTGACGAAATCGTAGAGTTCGTGCTCCCTCATAAAGTTGAAAAACGCACCTGTCTCGGGGGACATTTCTTCGTACATGCGGAGTGCCTTTTCGGTGAGTTCCTCGGGCGTACCGATGGGGACGGCGTTACCCTCGGCAAAGCAGAGATTTTCATCGAACATTTCCAGTTTTTCCAAACCAAGTCGCTCGGCTTGCTCGCGATATAGTTTTTCGCAAAGTGGGGTGATATAGGTGCGCACGGCCTCGCGGAAGGCGGTGACCTTTTCTACGTCATAGTCGTATCTGCCACGCGCCAGATATGCGTAGTCGGTATAGCACTTGTATCCCAAACGAGAGGAGATTGTATTGCGGATTTTGACAAGCTTGCCGTAGATTTGGTCGAGTTTGGCGGAAACACTCTCGAAGAGGTTTGCCCAAGCCTCGAATGCTGCCCGACGCACCTCGCGATCGGTGGATTGCATATGCTTGAGAAGTCCGTAGAAGTTGCACTTTTCACCCATGAATTCTACCGAGCAAGAGGCAACCGTCTTGGAATATTCCGTGCAAAGGTTGCCTTCGCGAATGCTGGGCAGTACGGTTGAGGACTTGATGAGTTTGAGTTGGGTTTCGTAATCCTTGAATAGATGGGATCCGTATTTTTCCTCGAATTGCATACGGAAAGGGCTGGCAAGAATGCATTTCATTGCCTTTTTGAGGGAGAGCATCAAAAGGGAGTTTTCACGGTTGAAGAACTTGATTTCTTCATCGTAGAACTCATCTTTCATATTCATGGTATTGCGGACACTTGCGATGGTGTTCTGGGTGAACCAAGACTCCATGGCGCGCATAAAGTCTAAGAATGCAACGTCTGCCTCTTCGAAGGTCTTTGCCTTTTTGAATCGGTTGAGATGTTTGGTAAAACTTTGTTTTAGCGCCTTGGCATCGGGTCTGGTGTAGGGCAGCTCGCTGAATTTTCCCATTGTGGTATTGAGGTTATCCATCATTTTTCCTCCTTTGGTCTATGTGTGTTCAGATGATGATTCGTCTTTATTTTGTTATGGCAAGGGGCGGAGAACGTAGTACGTTCCAAATACCCAAGTTGAATCTTCTACAGTGCTGGGGGTCGCGGTGTGGCGATATAAGCCGTTTATGACGATATGGTCGGGGTTGGAAAAATCGCCACGCAGATAGAAATCGGGGGGATAATAGATACCAAACGTGGTATCGTAGCGATCTTTGTCGGCATTCGTCACCTTGTTGTAGGGATCGTTCTCGATATAGAGGTAGACAGTCTTTTTGTCCTCGGCGATTGTGAGGACCCCTTCTACCACAATATCTCCGTTTACGTAGCGAAAAAGTTCGGGGGTGTGGGGCTTCGGGCTGAGGAAGGTGAAAGTTTCGCCACTTTCCAATACGTAGGTGCCGTTGGGAATGCAGAACTTGTTTGCATCGCTGTAGTTGTTTGATTCCTCGGAATATGCGTGACCCTCGAGAACGTAACTTCCCATTTTGTAGGGCAGTTCGCTGATACGGTATATATGGGTATGGATTGAACCGTATATCATACCGAGATCCTCTTCCTCGCTCATAACGGTAAACTGGGTGAAACTGCTATCAAAATGCTCTGCGTAGCAGCCTACCCAATCTTCTTTGTTTTTGTCACTTCTGGTGAAGATGAAGGTCAATGGCGTGAGAACGTCTTTGCCAAGGCCTTTGTAGACGACACGAAAGGTACCGTGGTACTTTTCTCTGCCGTCTTCGACGTAACGGTAGGTCATGGCATTTTTTGCGCCGTCGAAGATGAAATAGGTGTCTGCATCATCGACAAGTTGCCATTTGCCTGTGGCAGAGGGTAATTCGTTGTCGTATTCTTTTTCGTTTGAATCTCCGCTGTCGAATAGACTGTCGAAAATATCACAGCCCGTGAGCATGCAGCAAGTCGAAATGAGCAGAAAAACACAGACAATACAAACAAGGTATTTGATCCATATGGTCTTCTTATATTTGTGATTCTTCATATTCGTTTCCATTTTCCTCCCCTTGTTAATTCAATTATAGCTCATTATAGGCGTGCATTTCAATACTTTTGGGGGCGTGTTGGCAAATTGGTATATGAAAAAGCGCAGAAATGCGGTGTTTCTGCGCCTTATGATGGGATATGTGATTTATGATTTTGTGACGAGAGCGTTTCTTTGCTGAACAACTTCCTTGACGATGATATCCTCCTCCTTGTATCCCCATTCCTCTTTCAGTACGTCGATGATACGGTCGTATGTGTGGATTACCTTTTGCGTTTCCCCCATAATGCCGTATATTTTGGCGATACCTTGGAGGGTGTCGGTAAATCGTGGCTTACAAGTTTCTTCTACCTGCCACGAGCGCTCGTATAGTTCGAGGGCCCTTGGATAGTCGGATTTTCTTGCGAAATATTGCGCTGCTTCAAAGAGAAAGCCTCCGTTGTCTGCGTATGTTTCTAAGCCCTCTCTAATGAGGGAGTCGGCCATTGCTTCGTCAAACTCGGCCAGCGCAATATGCGCCCGGTAGACGGTGATTAAAAAGGGTTTGTGCGCAGGGATCTTTTTGAGTTGTTCGAGATATTCCTTTGCCTCTTTCGTGCGGTGGTCGGCAATGAGGTTGTCCAGTAGATAGTAATAGGGCAGGGGTGTCGGCGGTGTAACGGTGTCGCTTGCGATGACTTTTTTGTAGAAATCTATAATGCTTGAGTGCTCCCAACAGTTCCAATCCCATACGGTTTGCCCCTCTGCCATATCCAAGAGCCATTGGCACGCTTTCTTTTCGGGGGCAAGCAGAATGGACTCTCTTGCGTATTTGCTGACCTTTTTTGCATCGGAGAGCATACGGTGGTGATATAGATCCGCCAAAAGACTGATGACACGGTGGCGCTCTTTGTTTTCCTCAAGTTTTTCCAGGAGAAATGCCTCGTACTCCAGGAATTTTTCGGTGGAGAGGCATTCTTCGAATTCCAAACTATTTTCTATCCTTTCTAACTTTTGCTCAAGTGTGAGGTTGAACAGATCGTCGATGGTGACACCAAATTCTATGGCAATCTGCGGTAGAAGGGTGATGTCCGGCATCGTGACGGAATTTTCCCACTTTGAAACTGCTTGCGCCGTGACGCCAAGCTTGGATGCAAGTTGATCTTGGGTGAGACCGGTTTTTTGACGTAGTTGTTTGATTTTGTTTCCTAATTCCATACTTTCTCCATTAGCACGTTGAATTTGTTGTGGTTTCATTCTAACCGTGCTATGTTCAGATGTCAACAACCGATTGTTTTAGTGAAATCAACCGTTGGGTAACTTGTGCGACAGACTGATTTGAATCTACATGGGCTATTCGTCTATTGCGATTCTGATGATTGGCACAATGCCGATATCGTGACCTACCGTCACGCGGAAATTCAGAGCGCCGTTGTATTCTACGTACCATATTTGGCGGTCATTTCGGGGATTGTAGGGCGGTTTATATGGGGTGCGAGTCCAATACCAGCCGTTGCCCTCCAGGTGCTTCTCCTTCTTGGAGAATATCGGGTAGGTGGAGGCTTTGTTGGCATATGCAAAGGGAGTTACTTTTCTGATTCTGTCCTCTCGGCTCAAATGCCTGATTTCATCAACAGACGGAATGAAGACTTTGTCGACGACTCCTTCCAGTTGGGTGGGAAGGATTGCTTGCAATTCCTCATCTGTGAATGCGACCGGAATAAACTCGTCGTGGATATATTTGCGAAGGGCACTATCGTTGTAGTCGCTGAAATAGCGGTCATACATAAAGTTGGTGAGGATCCTGTCGGCGATGAGTGTGAGGATATTCCCCTCTCTTTTGAGAATGCGCCATTTGATGGGTTGTTTCTCGGTGCCGTCTTGGGGATATGCGCCAAAATATACGTACGTTTCCTTTTCAATTTCGATTTTTACCATTTTGCTCTCCGTTACCGTGTTGGTTTAGATAAATTGTACAATATACAAAAGGGAAAAGCAAGGGGGAGGTTTTATGTGTTATGATATAAAAAAAGTCGTATCCACAAGATACGACTTTTTTAAGCGGAAGACGGGAATCGAACCCGCGGGAACTGGCTTGGGAAGCCAGCGCTCTACCATTGAGCGACTTCCGCATTACTGTTAAATTATAGCAAATAGGAAAATGGCTGTCAAGGTGAGGGGTTGCTTTTTGTGTAAAAATACAAAATTAGTGGATTTTCGCGCGGATAATTCCTGCGTGACAAATGCGCGCGCGTATGCTATAATATAGGAAATTATGTTGAAGGAGCCGACCATGGATTATTCCGCAATATTGGCAAGGGAATTTAGCCTGAACGTAACGCACGTTTCGAATATTATCCGCTTGATTGGCGAGGGGAATACCATTCCTTTTATTGCCAGATACCGTAAAGAGATGACGGGCGCTTGTGATGATCAGGTGCTACGCTCGCTTGCAGACCGTCTGACGTATTTGACGAACTTGGACGAACGTAAGCTTGAGGTGCGACGGGCAATTGAGGAACAAGGCAAGTGGACCGCTGAGTTGGGGAAGAAGTTGGAGGAATGTTTGACCTTGGCGGAGGTGGAGGATATTTACCGCCCCTTTAAGCAAAAGAAGAAGACGCGTGCATCCATTGCAATTGGTATGGGGCTATCTCCCTTGGCAGATTGGTTGATGCTCTGTGCAAGCGGAGATCCGGTGGAGCAGGCTAAGCCTTTTGTAAATGAGGAATTGGGTGTGGCTGACACCGATACAGCGCTACGTGGGGCTTGTGATATCGTA
>JAFTOZ010000102.1 GCA_017463565.1 Clostridia bacterium
CACCGTACTGACGGCGCATCCTACACCAACAAGGTGATGGAAGGCTACCACAGTATTGCAAGAGAGGTTGAGGGTGGCAAGTTCTACGACGTGAGCGCACACGACTACGCTACCGAGACCGTGATCGATCCTACCTGCACCGAGGTTGGTTATACCTTGCACACCTGCGTGTGCGGAGATAGCTATGAGGATAGCGAGGTGGCTGCTCTCGGCCACAAGGAAGAGGTGGACGCTGCCGTTGCTCCTTCCTGTAGCGCGACCGGTTTGACCGAAGGTAAGCATTGCTCCGTTTGTGGCGAAGTGTTGGTAGCGCAAGAGGTTGTGGCGAAGTTAGCGCACACCGCAAGTGATTGGAAGATCCTTGAGGATGCTACCTGTACCACCGCAGGTTTGAAGTATAAAGATTGTACCGTTTGCGGTGCAGATTTGGAGGAGGAGACCATTGAGGCTAAGGGTCATACTCCCAGCGGTTGGATTATTTATGAGGATGCTACCTGTACCGAGGAAGGCATGAAATACACTGAGTGTACCGTATGTGAGGCCCAACTGGATGTGGACATCATTGAGGCTAAGGGTCATACTCCTAGCGGTTGGATTATCGACGAGGACGCAACCTGTACCAAAGAAGGTTTGAAATACACTGAGTGTACCGTATGTAAGGCTCAACTGGATGTGGACATCATTGAGGCTAAGGGTCACACCGTAGTGGTGGACGCTGCCGTTGCTCCTACCTGTACCGAGACCGGTTTGACCGAGGGTAGCCATTGCTCCGTTTGTAACACCGTGTTGGTAGCACAAGAAGTAGTGAATGCTACCGGTCACACCGAGGTGATTGACGCAGCAGTTGCTGCAACCTGTACCACCGACGGTAAGACCGAAGGTAAGCATTGCTCCGTTTGTAACACCGTGTTGGTAGCACAACAAGTAGTAGAGGCCCCCGGCCATAGCTTCGATGAGGAAACCCACATCTGCGACTGTGGTGCAAAGGATCCTACTGTGTGCTTCCATGAGGGCACCGTAGACAAGACCGAGGCAAAGGCAGCCACCTGCACGACTGCAGGTAATACTGACTATTGGACTTGTTCGGGTTGTAATAATATCTTCCTCGATGAGGATTGCAAGACCCTGTCCATGAATAACGCACATATCTTGGCGCCCCTTGGCCATGCCTGGGTAGATGCCGATTGCGACACTCCCAAGACCTGTTCCGTATGTAGCGCAACTGAGGGCGAGGCACTTGGCCATACTTGGAATGCTGCTACTTGTACCGCACCCAAGACTTGTAAGGTATGTGGCGCAACTGAGGGCGAGGCACTTGGTCATGCCTGGGTAGATGCCGATTGCGACACTCCCAAGACCTGTTCCGTATGTGGAGCAACTGAGGGCGAGGCACTTGGCCACAATTGGAACGACGCAACCTGTACCGCACCTAAGACCTGTTCTGTGTGTGAAGCAACCGAAGGCGAGGCACTTGGCCATACTTGGGTAGATGCAGATTGTGACACTCCCAAGACCTGTTCTGCATGCGGCGCAACTGAGGGCGAAGCACTTGGCCATGACATCGTAGTTGACGCTGCCGTTGAGGCAACCTGTACCGAGACCGGTTTGACTGCAGGTAGCCATTGCCCCGTTTGCGGTACCGTATTGGTAGCGCAAGAGGTTGTACCTGC
>JAFTOZ010000103.1 GCA_017463565.1 Clostridia bacterium
GCTCCTGCGTGCTTCCTGCTGCTTTCACGTTCCAAACATCACGTTCCCCTTTCCATCTTCTTGCCTCCTCGGGGTTATAATGATTCAGCAATACCGATGCAACACGCAGAGGATAATTCTCGCTTGCGTACTTCTCAAAATACACGGTGTGCCTGGATTTCGTGGACAAGGTCAGGTAATCACCCAACCTACCGCCGTAAAACTCTCGCCAGTGCAACAGGGTATTTTCCACCCCCTCCCACACGGCAGTTTGAAAAAAGTACACGTGCACCGCCTCTCCTTTTGGCACGCTAACGTGCCCCGAGAATGCCACACACGGATAGAGCACGTCCCCCGAGCGCACGTCGTCACAACCGTGAATCCGCTCAAAACAACTCTCGTTCAACTCACCTCCACGTCCCGGGATATTCCGCCGATTGGTGTTGATTGCAACCTCACTCAGCCCCTCTACCGCAAACAGTACCTCTCGGATTTTCCTATCCGTCCTGCGGTAGGCATACACGTGCTTTTCTCCAATCTCGGTATGCACGAACAAATCGTTAAAGGCAGGGTGCGAGCGTTGCTCGTCTTTTGTCGCAAGGGTAAGTGGCTCATAGACAAGCACCTCGTAACTCACCGTTTCATTCGAGGTGTTTTCAATACACAGATCGTGCAAAAGCCCGTGTCCGTCAGGCAGTACACGGATATTTTCACGCACGTTGTGGGTATCGTTTGCATACCGCACACAATCTCCCTCCACCCCAAATGCATACTCATCGCCGTCACGCATACAACCCCAATACGGCGAAAACACACCCTCTCTTTGGGTGCGTATCAATACGCTCCTTGCAGGTCTTGCCCACATTCGCATATTTTCCCTCCCAAACAAAACGTCCCCAAAATATGCGCTCTGCCTACCGTCCGAGAGCGCAATCAAACCGCAATGCGCACCCTCAAGCACGTGTCCTGCCACGCTCGTCGCAGGGTTAAACACATAGTGTTTATGCAGGCTAAGCTCGGGCGCGGCGTGCCTTGGAATGGGTTTCCCTGCCTTTTCTTCCACTCTCCCTTCTTCCAGCAACAGTCGCACCGACGAAAGGGTGGCGTCTTCCTCCAACAATCGCACTAATCCGTCCTCCGTCAACACGTTTGTCAATGCCGCCATCAGCATTCCCTGGTGGTGCGCCATATGCAACTTCAACACGTGTCCATTCTCCACCGCCTCATAAAAACCGTGTTTGCCGTAGGCGTGCGCAAGCTTCAACCGCAACAAGTTTTCCATCACCTCATTGGGCAAATATGGCAACATCAGAGCAGAGGCATACGGCGCAATCGGCCGTCTTGCACTCGGCACACAAAGCGCCAATGCCCCCAATCCATGTGCGCGGTATCGATATCTCATCTGCTCGTTGAAGGCATAATATGCCCCCTCACTCACCCCGAAGCAACCGTCAACTTTGTATTTCCGTTGATAGATAGCCGCATTTCTTTCGCTCTGCCACAACAAACTTCCTTTTGGAGAGCGCAAAAACAAAGAGGGCATCAGATACTCAAACGCCGTACCTCCCCAACTCAACACGGTATTTCCAAGCAAAGAGGAAAACTCACGCGATAGCTTGGCATAAGACTCCACCCTCATTCCTTGTGCAATCGCCAAATAATAGGCAAGCCTTGCCTCGCTCATCAAGGTATCGTACGCCCCCTGCATTTCCAGCGATATCGTATTGACCGTAATACAGAGCAAACCCTTTTCTCTATCAATCAACCGTGCAAAATCCGCCCCCAAAAACTTGTCGCACAGATACACGATCTTTTTGCGGTTGCACTTAACAGCATAAGCACGCACACATCGCACACAAAAGATAAAGTTTGCGCTATCCACCGTGGATACCACACGCTCCAACACTCTGCCGTCAAGCGCGTACCAGTTATACAAATGCCCCTGCCACCGCTCCAGTTTCGAGGTTGCCACCAGGCAGGTTTCTAATCTCTGCCATTCCCGCTCGCTTTCCCCCTCCACCGTCATCAAGCACACCGAGGCAAGCAAACTAAACCCCAGGTCGGTCGGCGAAGTCATAGGCTCTCCGGTACAAGCAGGCTCCAATTGCACGTGATCCACCACCAATCCGTCGTGCGTATTATGCCGAAAGAACTGATGGCTATCGCGTAGCATGGCCACCGCCTGCTCTCTGTACTTTGTAGCTAATCGCACTTTTTTCTGCGCAAAGTCACGGCAATATAACAGGCTTGCTAGCACACCCACCCCTGCAAATAGAGCAAACCAAGGATCCATACTCAACACCCCGAGCGCCGTCATAAGCAAGACAGCTGGCGCCATTCGCTTTGCACAGGCAAACACGCTCCCCCCTTTCGTCAAGGAAAAAGGTTGCCAAACAAGCATATTTTTCCGCCCAACCATACCCACGACCATCGTAGATAATACCGAGCAAAGCCCCTCTACCGCCCAAAACGGCAGTAGCACCAGATAGTCAACAACGCGCAAAATACTCCTGGCTATCCTCTCTGCAACGTAGCGCAAACGCTTCCTTTGCAAACTCAAAAGCACGCTTCCTACGTGGATAAAGAACGGCAAGCCAATCCACCCCAGCAGATACCACAAAAGCATCGCCGTACCGCTCACCGTTGCAAGGAATAGTGAGGACAAAAGCAATAGTGGCAACAGCGGCCTTGTCGCATTTGCCACGAGCAAATACCGATAAATCGGTTGCATTTGATTGAGCCTTCTTTTGCCGTCTTTTGCCCGAAACGTTCTCCCTACGTAGGGCCACAGCAACACGTCGCCCCGTGTCCACCTTGCCGTCCTTGTCGCGTCCTGATATAGCCCTTGCGGCACGTCCTCAAACACAGACAACCCCAAGCTTTGGGTAGAGAGCATACTCCCCTCAATCAAATCGTGCGACAGTATGCGACGGTCGGGGAATAGCCCCTGCAACTTCTCGTAATACGGTCGGATCCGCACGATCCCCTTCCCCATATGAACGCCCGTACCAAAAGCAGCAGCATAATATCCGCCGTCCATTGGATATCCCACGCTCACGCCCTCCCCAACGAAACGTTTCGAATAGAGCGTTTTCGAAGCCTTCAGTCTTGTCCTTGGGGTAAACGTCATCATGTCGCACGCACGGTTAGCAGGGTGAATCATGGTGTTCACCGCATCCAGAATCCCCTGTGGCAACAGTTCACTATCATCGTCCAGTAACACCGCAAACTTTGCATTCTTATTCACCTCACCAATATAGGCAAAAGCCTGCCCGTCCCCTTTCAAAAGGTACTCAAACAGTTGCAAAATAGCCCCACGCTTTCGCTCCCACGCCACGTACCTCTTGCCGTCCTCCACTCGCTTTCGTACCGCCAACACGATCTCTGGATGGGGCTTCATCATCGCGCGGATTTCAGATAGCAACGCATCGTCCTCCTCACTCCAAGGGGCACTTTTTGAGGGAAAGTCCACCAACAAAACAGGTTGCACGTTCTCCCTCGGTCCGTTATGCAAAAGGGAAAGAGCGTGCAAAAGCGCACGCGAAAAGGTCGCTGTATTATCTACGTAGTGGCATAGTACCACAAGGGTGGTATTTTCCGCCGAAATCTCATGGTAATTCATACGGCAGACGATCCGTCCGCGCGGCTTGATCATTCGTTGCACCAGCCACTCCACCCAAGGCACGTTGGCCACCCATAGCATAGGCAAAGCAAGATAAGTAACCACAGATCGCACGAAAACCAAGGGCACACTCGCCAATAGCCCTGCAAGCACCGCCACCAGCAAGATATACCCCACCTGCCGTCCTTTGGTAGAGTACTGGCGCACCCTACCGTTTCGCAAAAACCCTCGCACGCTCCTCGGCTCGTCCAACACGTTCGCTACGTCCACGCCCAACTGCCCTGCCACGTGATTGACCGCCTCCGCTACCTCTGCCTCACTCCTATTCAGTCTGGTGGACAAATGGGACAGCGCGTGCAAGCATTGCGTTTTCGTGCTCGTTGCTATCTCCTCCGGCTTGTCCGTCGCAAGCAAATTCAAGGAGCACGAGAACCCCTGTAACACCTCCACCGTCAACGTTCGCAAACACAGTTCAAACGCAACCGTCGTGTTTTTCAACTGTTGTTCATATTCCACTTGGGTCAGAAAAAACTGCTCACTCGCCTTTGCCACCAATCCGTTATGAGTACCGATTCCTCCTGCCAAATAGCGATAATACACGTAAACATCGTCCGACAGCAAGGATGGAACGTGCGCCAGCTCTGCCACCCTACGCACCTTCTCTATGTGCAAAACACCCTCCAACACGGTGCGATTTGCCTCAACGGTTGCCCAAAGCAAGGCCGCAGGCAAAGCCTGCAACTCCGGCCAGCTAAGAGGGGTAACCGACTGATATTCCATACATAGTGCGCGAACAGATTCTAAGGAAGTGTGTGCGCAATGCGCTACGGCAAACCTTGCCAAGGCCAAAACTCTTGGAATCCCACCCACCGCAGGCAGACGGTAAAGCGTACTCCCCTTTGCCTTGTGGATAGCAGATAGAAATAAGTGGTCGTGATCCCACAACCACTCCTCAAAAGCCAACAACTCACCGCCCCTTTTTCTTTTCTTCGCCAGGGCACGCATGGCCTTTCGGTACAACCTATCTACGCCAAACCGTGGCTTACACCAAGCAAATTTTGGGTTTCTTGCCTCTTGCGCCAACTGGCGCAGACTCGTAGGCAAACTCCCTTTCCACTCACGTCGGTGGCTTGCCAAACAAAAAATCCCAACCAACACCAAACCAAAACACACGTAAATCATGCATAGAGTGTGGTCTTAGGCTAGAAAAAATATCCTTTTCGATTGCAATTTGAGGGAAAATGTGTTACTATCTTATCGAGCTAATCAGATAATCGCATCGCAAGATGAGGAAAGTCCGAGCACCGCAGGACAGAGTGCCAGCCAACTACTGGTGGAGGCGACTTCAAGGAAAGTGCAACAGAGATATACCGCCGAGCAATCGGTAAGGATGGAAAGGCGAGGTAAGAGCTCACCGACGCTACGGTAACGCAGCGTGCAATGTAAACCCCACTCGGTGCAAGTTTGGAGAGGCTAAGGTGGTCCGCCGCTCTCCGCATACGCTTGAGCCGTACGGTGACGTATGGCCTAGATAGATGATTATCAAATACAGAACTCGGCTTACAGATTAGACTCCCACCCGCAAGGGTGGCTTTTTTTATTCATTGGTATAACCCACTTCCACCAGATAAGCACGCAGTTTCCCCAGCGCCTTCTTCTCAATGCGCGACACGTACGAGCGCGAAATCCCCTCACGCTCCGCAATGGTGCGTTGTGGCAGGCGAGGCTTTCCAAACAATCCGTAGCGCAATAATATCACCCTCTTTTCCCTTGCAGACAGCACCTTGCCAATCGCCGCCGACAGTAGCCCTGCGCATTCCTCCGCCTCTACGTGTGCGCCCACCTCGTCCCCCTCAAACGACAGGGTATCAATCAAGGTCACCTCATTCCCCTCTTTGTCTACCCCGATCGGTTGATACAAAGATACGTTCTGTCGGTTATGCTTGTTGGCGCGGATATACATCAATATCTCGTTTTCAATGCATTTTGCAGCATAGGTTGAAAACTGCGTGCCACGGTCAGGATGAAAGGAGCGCACCGCTTTCAATAGGCCAATCGATCCCACGCTCAACATCTCGTCCTCCTCCACCACCCCCTGATACCGCTTCGCAACGTGGGCAACGAGTCGCATATTATGGTGCACCAACACCTCTGCCATACGCTCGTCCCCCTCGATCAACCGCACGAAGCAAGCGTGCTCCTTATCCTTTGCAAGTGGCTTAGCAAAGCCGGAATAATGCTCAAATGCCATGCGAGGAATAGAATGGCACAAATTAAAAAGTAGCATAGCAACCTCCGCTATACTACTCTATTCTCGGCTTATCTCAATATTGCAAGTCCACTCATTTTTTGTCGAATTACGGCAGGACTATTTTCACACCGTTCAGCCCAAGCACGTCCTTTTCAAAGGCAAACTCAATTGCGTAGGCGGTCAGCAACTGCTTAGAAAAACCCATCGCCTTATTGATACGGTCATCGCCGTACTTACCGTCCCCCAGGATAAAGTGACCGCTATGTGCCAACTGTGCGCGCAGCTGATGGGTCTTACCGCCCGACAGGCGCACCACCACGTGGCTGGTATTTCCCTCGGTACCCACCACCGTCACGTCGCAACTCACCTTGACCGATCCCTTCACGGGGGTATCGTAGATTTTCACCTTTCCCAACTTTGCGTCCTTAAACAAATGCCCCCGCAAGGTATATGAGCCAAGTGCCCATTTTCCATGCACGCGTGCGCGGTAATATTTGATGATCTCGTGCGTGCGCATCGCCTCAAACAACACGGCGTATGCCTGTTCGGTTCTTGCAAACAGCAAAATTCCGTCGGTATTGGTGTCCAATCGGTGCATGAGCCTTGCCTCAGGATACACGTAGCGCACAAGGGACGCAAAGGAATATTCGCCGTCGCTTGCCACACCCTTTGGCTTATACACCGCCAGCACCTCTTGCGATCGGTACAGCACCTGCAAAGAGATCATGCCGGGCGCACAAAACAAATCCAAACTATCCCCGGGGAAAATCATTCCCGTGGCTGTACGTTTGCCATTGACAAACACGTCTTTTTTCCGCAGAAGCTTCGCAAGTAGCGCATACGGCAGCTCGGGATAAACCTCGGGCAAAGCCTTTGCTACATCTGCGCTCTTACCGCGATAAAGCCGTTCAAAATAACTCATTTCTTTTGTTTGTTCTTATTCAAAATCTCGCTGATTTTGGTCATAAAGGTTTCCACGTCCTTGAACTCTTGGTACACGCTGCAATAGCGCACGTACGCCACGTCGTCAATCTCTTTCAACCCTTCCATCACCAAATTGCCAATCTTCTCGGTTGTAATTTCGCTCACACCGCCTGCATTCACGGCTTTCGCGACCTCCGCCACCAACCGCTCGATTTTCACGATAGGCACGGGGCGTTTTTCACAGGCTTTCACAATACCTGCACGCACCTTATTGATATCAAACTCTTGGCGACCGCCACCCTTTTTCACCACGAATACGGTGGCTTGCTCTACCACCTCGTGGGTGGTAAAACGCCGACCGCAACCGCAGCACTCACGTCTACGGCGCACGCAGGTGCCGTCTTCCGACACGCGCGAATCAATCACTTTGCTCGAAGTGCACTCACAGTAAATACATTTCATCTTTTGTCCTCCCCTGCCAGTATACACTATATATTGTGTTTTTCGCAAGGATTTTCTTCTGAAAATAACTATTTTCTAACACCTCGAGGGTAGAGCACCCTCCCCCAGATTCACCAGTATGATATCGTCGCCAATTCTTGTTATACACCGCCAGGGCAAAAATACCGTACGGCCGGAGCAAGTTGCAGCAAACAAAGATTTATCGTGCGGCAAACTCACCCCCACCACCTGACCGCTCATAGACAGGGTCAAATCAAGGATATGCCCCAGTTTTCTGCCATCTGCCATATTCACCACGTCCTTACCGCGAAGTTCATTAAAAGTAATATTCATAGCCACCTCCACCAAATTCTATGTATATTTTTTCCAAAACATACCACACTACAATTGCGGTACATAAGGAGGTGCTATGGCATACAAAGTAACCGTCTGTGGGGTAGATACCAACCAACTGCCCCATATTTCAAAGGAAGAATCAAGAGAAATTCTACAAGAGATTGCCGACGGCAACAACACACGCCGCGACTATTTTCTAATGGGCAATTTGCGGCTTGTCCTCAGTATCGTACACCGATTCCAGTACGACCCGGGTCTATCCGACGACGTATTTCAAGTGGGTTGTATCGGTCTTGTCAAGGCGCTCAACCATTTTGACCCACGCCACAACGTTCTGTTCTCCACCTACGCAGTTCCCATGATCATCGGAGAAATTCGCCGGTTTTTGCGAGAAGGCACCGCCCTCAAGGTTTCCCGTAGCGTACGCGACATCGCCTACAAAGTAGTTCTTGCCAAACAGGCCCTTCGTGGGACGATGGACGATCCAACTCTTACCGACGTCGCCACCTATCTTGGGCTGGAGCTTAGCGAGGTGGTCTGCGCCCTCGACGCCATTGCCGACCCCATCAGCCTGGACGAGCCTGCCTTTGGCGACGGCGACGAATCCGCCCTTTGGCGGGACCAAATTGCAGACACCCACACGCTCGAGGAGAGTATGCTCACAAGGCTGGATCTGCAATACGCCCTCACCACCCTCTCCGAGCGAGAGCGAGAGGTCATTCACTACCGCTACTACCAGGGCAAGACCCAAACGGAAATCTCCACCATCACAGGTGTCAGCCAGGCGCAAATATCCCGAATCGAATCCAATGCTATCAAACGACTCCGTACCCTCTTGGCCTAATCCACGTACTTGGCCATTTCCTTACGCAGCTTTGCCAATACCTTCTTCTCCAGCCGCGATATATAACTCTGGGATATCCCCATCATATCGGCAATTTCCTTCTGTGTTTTCTCCTCGCAATTCATCAAGCCAAATCGAAGTTTCAAAATTGTAATTTCCCGACTGGAAAGGCAGGCCATCGATTGATACAACCATTCAATCTCCTGCCTTTTTTCCAACTTTCTGCTCACCGCGTCGCAATCCGTCCCGATCATATCGGACAGCAACAACTCGTTCCCCTCCCAATCCACGTTCAAAGGCTCGTCCAACGAAACCTCACACTTTCGTCTGGAAGTTTTCCTCAGGTGCATCAATATCTCATTCTCAATACACCGCGAGGCAAAGGTAGCCAATTTGATATTCTTACTGGGATCAAAAGAATTCACCGCCTTCATCAACCCAATCGAGCCAATAGAAACGAGATCTTGCATATCCGGCACACTCCCCTCAAACTTCTTTGCAATATACACCACCAAGCGCAGGTTTCTCTCCACCAACTCCTGCCGTGCGCTCTCGTCCCCCTCGTGCATTCTCCGCACCGCATCTCGCTCTTCCTCTGCGCTCATCGGCAAAGGCAAGGGCGCGCCACACAAAAAATGAACCGCCTCACCCTTTTCCCGAAAAGCAAACAGTTTAGAAAACAATTTTCGTAGCTTCAACCAAATATTCATAGTCCCTCCTACAAACTAGACGGCAACAATGCGTCCACCTTACCCAGCGGTACGAATGCAATACATACTCGCTCCACTATATGCGACTTGTCCTGCGAATATATCTGGCAGTTTTGCACTTCATACAGGGTGCATATGCGACTTCCTGCCACCGATTGAACTTGAACGCACTCCTCACTTTCCACGGCGTCCAGTTTTCCTTGCCACTTCGTGTCCACAAACACTACGCCCCGACCGTACCCGTCAACCACCAGGTTACCGCTATCGTATAATGCGTGCAATTCCTGCTTTTTGCCCCCTTTCAAGGATATAGAGATAGATACGGCGTGCCGTCTTTTACCCACCAGCCGCACCAAAAACCGCACCGCAATCACGAGCGCCAAGCACCCCAAACAAACGACACCCAACAGTCCGCCGTGTCCTATCAATGTCAATCCGTTTTTCGTGTCCGTCAGACCACACGCATAGCACACACCGCCCAAAAGCATAGAGAGTATCGCATATACCGCCATACATTTCCCATACTCCCTCACCCCCTTTCCAAGCGGCGCAGCCACCACGAATAGTACGCCTATCTTATACAGGATCTGCGCCCATACTTGCCCGATATACAGGTAGGGAAACACCGCCGCCGTCCCCAGTATTGCCGCAAGCGGTACCCGCCAAACGCTCCTTTTCGCGCGCATCACCCAACGCGCAAGATAGGCAAGCAGGGCGTTCACGCACAGATTATCCACCACCATCAAATCCCAATAGACCACCATATTTCTATCCTACCGAATACCCGTGCAAGAATCCTGCAAGTGTATGTCAAAAGAGGGGTTTTTGCAAAGAAAAGGAGCCCCTTGATGTTTACTAAGGAGCCCCGATACAAACAAAAAAGGCTCGCAGAGCGAGCCTTTCAATCGTAGAATAATCTTATTTGTTGTCGGGATTATAACCGTGCAACTTAGACAGGAACTTAGGCGCAGCCGCACCGCGAATGATACCGCCGTCTGCAGCAGGCTTGGGTGCCTCAACGGGTGCCACGGGTGCCACAGGCTCCATACCTACGTGCATACTTGCAGTCGGTGCCACAGGCGCAGGTTTAGCAGGGCGCAATGCCTGGAATCCGGTTGCAATCACCACTACGTCCAAACGGTCGCCCAACTCGGGCACGATATTCACACCAAAGATAATCTCCGCATCCTCTTGCAGTACGTCACGCACCAGGTTGGTTGCGTCCTTGATCTCCTCCACCGCAAAGTCAGTACCTGCCTGATAGCTGATGATCAAGCCTGATGCCTGATAAATGGTGGTGTCCGTCAATTGGTTATTCACAGCTTGGCGCACGGCGTCCACTGCGCGACCGGGACCCTTTGCCGAACCGATACCGATATGAGCAAAGCCCTTCTCACGCATGATGGTGCAAACGTCCGCAAAGTCCAGGTTGATGATCAAAGGTTGCGAAATCAAATCGCCAATACCCTTGATTGCATGCAACAACACGTCGTCTGCC
>JAFTOZ010000018.1 GCA_017463565.1 Clostridia bacterium
AAAGTTACTTTCTTTTTTTCTGAGGGGCAACTTTTGGGGAGCGGGATTTCTGCGCCCCTCGGTTTGGTGCTTCCCCTTGGTTTGGGTGCTAGTCGGAGTTTTCCCCGAGTGTGTGCTCTCCCGAGGTTAGGGTGCTTGACCGAGGCAGGGTGCGCTCCCGAGGTTGGGGTGCGCTTCCGAGGTTGAGGTGCGCTCCAGAGGTAGGGTGCGCTCCCGAGGTTGAGGTGCTAAAAAGTTGCTTTCTTTTTGTGGAGAGACAAACTGACGAGGGGCGTTTTCGCCACCCCTCGTTTTGGTATGGTTTGTGCCGAGGGGGAATTGTGTGCGCCCCTCGCTGTGGGCAATTTTTATGGTGGGTTGAACGACCCACCATAAGTTTGATTGATTGGATTGTTATTCCAGTTCGAACACGCCGGTGTAGAGTTGGTAGTACATACCGCGCTTGGCGATGAGTTCGTCGTGGCTGCCACGCTCCATCACACGGCCTTGGTCCAATACCATGATGGTGTCGGAGTTTTGGACGGTGGACAGACGGTGGGCGATGATGAACACGGTGCGACCCTGCATGAGTTGGTCGGTGCCACGTTGTACCAACAGTTCGGTACGGGTGTCGATAGAGGAGGTTGCCTCGTCCATGATCATGACGGGCGCATCGGCAACGGCGGCGCGAGCAATGGACAGCAACTGTCTTTGACCCTGCGACAGGTTAGCGCCGTCCGACTCCAACATAGTTTGGTAGCCGTCGGGCAGACGGGTGATGAAGTCGTGGGCGTTAGCCAACTTAGCGGCGGCATAGACCTCTTCGTCGGTGGCATCCAATCTGCCGTAGCGAATGTTTTCCATAACGGTGCCGGTGAACAGGTTGGTGTCTTGCAACACGATACCCAAGGAGCGGCGCAGGTCTGACTTGCGGATCTTGTTGATATTGATGCCGTCGTAGCGGATCTTGCCGTCGGCAATATCGTAGAAGCGGTTGATGAGGTTGGTGATGGTGGTTTTGCCTGCGCCGGTTGCGCCGACAAAGGCGTACTTCTCACCCGGGTGGGCGTGCAGGCTGACGTCGTGCAACACAATCTTTTCGGGGGTGTAGCCAAAGTCCACCTCGTGCATTTCGATATCACCGCGCAAGAGTTGGTAGGTGACGGTGCCGTCTGCTTTGTGCGGATGGCGCCAAGCCCAAAGACCGGTACGCACAGGGCTCTCCACCAGTTCTCCCTCTTCGTTGTAGCAAGCGTGCACCAACGTGACGTAGCCGTCGTCCTGCTCGGGTTGTTCGTCAAACAGGGCAAACACACGGCCTGCACCTGCCAAGCCCATAGCAATACTGTTGAACTGTTGAGAAACCTGGCCGATATTGTTGGAGAAGCTACGGCACTGTTGCAGGAAGGAGGCAATCATACCCACCGTCAAGGGACGGAGACCGGTGATACAGACGTTTTGGAATCCCTCGCCCATCAAGATGAACAAAGCACCCACTACCGCCAAAATGACGTACATAATGTGACCCATATTGCCCATGATAGGCATCAGGATATTGGCGTGGCGGTGCGCAGCGCGCGCATTGTGGAACCACTCGTCGTTGACCTTGGCGAAGTCTTGCTTGGAGGCTTCCTCATGGTTGAACACCTTGATGACCTTTTGACCGTTCATCATCTCCTCGATGAAACCGTCCAGCTTACCCATAGAGCGTTGTTGACGGCCAAAGTACTTGGCGGCGCCCATACCCAGTCGGGAGGCGATCATTGCCATCAGTACCGCCACACCCACCACGATGAGCAGGAGATAGATACTGTAGGACAACATAACCGAGATGACGGAGATGAGGGTGATGACGGCGGTGATGATCATAGGAAGAGACTGCGACACCAACTGACGGATAGCGTCGATATCGTTGGTGTAGACACTCATAATGTCACCGGTGGGCTTGCTGTCGAAGTGACGAATGGGCAAGCGTTGCATTTTGGTGAACAGTTCCTTGCGCAGGCGGTTGAGTAAATCTTGGGTGAGGATTGCCATCAGTTGCTCGCGCAGGGTGCCGGCGGCAATTGCCAACACGAATAGCGCACCCATGATACCAACCAATTTGAAGGTGGCACCCATCTGGCTGACGTCGGTGAGACCCTTGATACCGTCGATGATATTTTGCATCATAATACCGATAGCACCGCCACCGATGATGGCTTGCACCACGATACAGCAAAGTACGCCGATCAACTTGCCCTTGTAGTGTTTGAACAGGAAGGACAGCAGGCGCTTCATCATTCCCTTTTGAATGATAGGACGAGGCTTTTTGCCCATAGGTTGTTTACTCATGGCTTTCACCTCCGTTCACTTTATTTTGCGAGGCGTAGACTTCTTGGTAGATGGCGTTGGTTGCCAACAGTTCCTCGTGCGTGCCAACCGCATCGATATGGCCGTTGTCCATCATGATGATCATATCGGCATCCTGCACGCTGGCAATACGCTGGGCGATGATGATTTTGGTGACCTCGGGGATATAGGCGTTGAAGCCCTCACGAATGAGCGCATCCGTCTTGGTATCTACGGCAGAGGTAGAGTCGTCCAGAATGAGGATCTTGGGATTTTTGAGCAGGGCACGTGCGATGCACAAACGTTGGCGCTGACCGCCCGATACGTTGACACCGCCCTGGTCGATGAAGCGATCGTAGCCCTCGGGGAAGCTCTCCACAAAGCCGTCGGCCTGTGCCAGACGGCAGGCCTGGCGGAGTTCTTCGTCGGTGGCGTTGGGGTTGCCCCAGCGCAGGTTTTCGGCAACGGTACCCGAGAAGAGTACGTTCTTTTGCAAAACCATAGCAACCTTGTCACGCAGAACCTGCAAATCGTAGTTGCGGACGTCTACACCGCCCACCTTGACCGAACCCTCGGTGACGTCGTAGAGTCTGGGAATGAGTTGTACCAAAGTGGTCTTGGCGCTACCTGTGCCACCCAACACACCCACGACTGCGCCGGAGGGGATCTTCAAATTGATATGGGTGAGGGCGTCCTTTTGCGCCTCGGAGCTGTAGCGGAAGGTGACGTCTTCGAATTGGATAGAGCCGTCCTCTACGTGCATAACGGCATCCTGGGGAGCCACGATGGTGGGCTCTTCGTTGAGCACCTCGGTGACACGATCGGCACTGGCGGAGCTCATGGCGATCATCATAACGCACATACTGACCATATTCAAACTCATCAGAATCTGCATCACGTAGGTGACCATACTCATCAAACCGCCTGTGGTGAGGGTGCCTGTGAGATATTCGCCTGCGTTGCTGCGTACCACCACGATAGCACCAAGTACCGCTACCAACAGCATACACAGATAGATGGCAAACATCACCACGGGGTGGTGGAGCGCAATCACACGCTCGGCCTTGGTGAAGTCCTTGGCGATATCGTCGGAGGCGGCGTTGAATTTGTTGATTTCGTAGTCCTCACGCACGTAGGCCTTGACAACACGCATACCGCGCACGTTTTCCTGTACGGTGCGGTTCAGGCGGTCGTACTTTTTGAAGACACGCGTGAAGAGCTTGTGCACCTTTTTGAAGAGCACGTACGCACCCACCGCAAGCAGGGGTACCACCACGGCAAACACCCACGCAACACGCACGGACGTCATGAACGCCATCGTCAATGAGGATACCAACATAAGGGGACAGCGCACCGCCAAACGAATGATGACCATATAGCTCATCTCCAGACGGGAAACGTCGGTGGTCAGTCGGGTGACGAGGGAGCTGGTGGAAAACTTGTCGATATTGGCGAAAGAGAAACGCTGTACCGAGGCGTACATATCCGCACGAAGGTTGCGCGCAAAGCCTTGAGCGGCATTGGCGCAAAACCAACCCGAACCCATACCGAACAATAGGGACAGGACGGCCATAGCAACGAGCAGGGCGGCGTATTGCAGTACACCCGTGACGACCATGGGTGTGCCCACCAGGTGGGGCAGGAAATAGAAGGCACGAGTGGCAAGCACCTCGGGCGGATTGATATAGTCAATCAGCTCGGCCATGACAAACGGAATGAAGCACTCCAAAATCACCTCGAGGGAAACAAGCACCGGGGTGAGAATGCTATCACGCTTGTACTCGCGCACGCTTTGCATTAATTTTTTGATCATGAGTCCTCCTCTGACGGGCAAAGACCGCCGGATGTCGATTGCGCACATTCCTGCGCGCTTAGATTACTTTTGATTTTGTCCAACACACCAAAGAAAACCGCTTGCTCCTCTTCGCTGACACCTGTGAGGGCACGGCTGTTGATACGGCGAAACGCACACACGGTGGCTTGGTGTAGAGCACGCCCCTGCTCGGTCATACGGATACGCTTGAGGCGCGCGTCCTGCGGTACGCTTTCGCGCGTGATCAAACCGTTCTTTTCCATAAGTTGCAGGATTTGCGTGACGGTAGAGCGACGTATAGAAAATGCCCGCTCCAAGTCCCGCTGGAAGACGTCCTGCTCCGTATGGTTTGCTAGGTACGCCAAAACGTAGCCGTGCGTACCGGTGAGGCTTGCGGTCAGCTGCAATTCGGGGCAGTTTTCGGCAGCCCGTTTGAGCATTATAGAGGCGCAACGCACCTCGAAACCAAGCTTTCTGTCCATACTTCTCCTCTGAAAATTGTTAGGCTGCTAACATTATATGTTGAATCCATATTCAGTGTCAAATAAACCGCCTATGTATTTCCCTCTTTTTTTGCGCTTTTTTAGTAAAAGTTGCGGATAGTTGCGACGAGCCGCCCGGCTATGCTATAATAGTAGGGTGCGAAAGCACTTTTGGAGAGAAAAATGGCACTCGTATGGAAGAATATTTTGCAGGATAAAAAGGGAGCAAGGCACTTTGCACGGTTGTATCGACAGGCCTTTCCTCGCTGTGAAAGAGCCCCTCTTTGGGCGCTCAAGAAAAACTCGCAAGGGGAGAATGGGGATTGCTTTGCCCTCTACGACGGAGAAGCCTTTGTGGGCTTGGTGAGTACGGTGAAGCACAAGGACCTGCTGTTTTTGTTCTTTTTGGCGGTGGACAAAGACAAACGCAACCGTGGCTACGGCTCGCAAATTCTGCAAGAGTTGGAGGTAGCCTATCCCACCCACCGCAGAATCCTTTGTATAGAAGACCCGGACGAGGTGTGCCGGGAGCAAGAGTTGCGCCAAAGACGGCAAGGCTTCTACGCACGAAACGGCTATACCTCGCTAGGTTGGCGAGTGAACGAGCGAGGCATCGTCTACCTGATGCTGGGCGCGCACATTGTGGGTGCGCACGAGTTTAAGGAAATGATGATTGCCTACCTCGGCGAAAAAATCTACGGCAAGGTGTACCGTGAGCCGTGAGCTAATATCATATATGACTACAAAAAAGCTACCCGATTGGGTAGCCTTTTTTAATCTTCTAATTCCAACAAGTAGTCGGTGCTGACCTCGTAGAACTTAGCTAATTTGATCAGCATATCAATGGACAGCTGCCTTTTCTCCGTTTCGTATTGAGAATAGGTATTTTGCTTGACGTTCAAAATATCCGCTACTGCTTTTTGGGTGAGGCCTTTTTCCTCTCTTAGTTCCTTTAGTCTCATAATTTTAGTATAGTGTATCTCCAATTGAGATATTGACTCATATCTCATTTTGTGATAAAATATGATTAATCTATGAGCAGAAAGGAGAAAGAAATGAAAAAGACTGTTATTTTAGTTATGGCGATTGTGCTCATCGCATCCATCAGCATCTCCGTGCTGGCCGGTTGTGACAACGTCAAGATGCCCGAGGGTGGCTATGACGGCAGCGCGGTGACCATCACGTTCTACCACACCATGGGCGAAAACTTGAGCTCTGTGTTGGACAAATATATCGTAGAGTTCAATAAACTCTATCCCAACATCACCGTAGAGTGGGAGCAAGTTGTTAACAACTACTTCGACCTTCCTTCGAAAATCAGTACCGAGTTCGCCCGTGGTAACCAACCCAACATTGCGTACTGCTATCCTGACCACATCGCTCTGTATAACCTGGCAGGCGAGTTTGTGACTCCCCTGGATGATCTGATCAACAGTTCGTCGATGGCCACCAGGGCAGACGGCACCAAGGAAACCATTGGTTTGACCCAAGCTCAAAAGGACGACTTCATCGAGGGTTACTATGCAGAGGGTGCTCAATTTGGTGATGGCAAAATGTATTCTATGCCTTTCTCCAAGTCTCCTGAGGTTCTCTACTACAACAAGACCTTCTTCGACGAGCATGGTTTGACTCCTCCCACCACTTGGGACGAGATGGAAGAAGTTTGCCGTCGCATTAAGGAAATCGATCCTGACTGTTTCCCCTTGGGCTACGACTCCGAGTCCAACTGGTTCATCACCATGTGTGAGCAGCTGCAAAGCGGCTACACCTCTGCTGAAAAGGGCAAGCACTTCTTGTTCGACAACCAAACCAACCGTGACTTCGTGAAGCGTTTCCGTACCTGGCATGAGAAGGGCTATGTGATCACCGCAAACTGGTACTACACCTTCCCCAGCGATTTGTTCACCACCAACGGCAAAAGCTACATGTACATCGGTTATTCTGCAAGTGCTAATTCCCTCCGTCCTGCTAAGAACGGTGTGCGCGACTTCAATGTGGGCATTACTTCAGTTCCTCAAATTAATCCTGCCAATCCCAGCGTGATTAGCCAAGGCCCCAGCGTTTGTATCTTTAATAATGATGACCCCCTGGAGGTTATCGCAAGCTGGCTGTTTGTGAAGTTCCTCACCACAAACGCAGACTTCCAAGCTGAATTCTCTCTGGCTTCCGGTTATATGCCCGTACTAAAGTCAGCTGCCGACACATCTATACTCCGAGACTATTTGGACAGCGCATACCTATGCGAGTGGGTTAGGGATAATAAAGGTAATTTGGTGATTGCCCGTAATCCTGACGGCACCGCCAAGTTTATCTTGGATGAGAACGGAAATAAACGATACCCGGGTAACGACTATATCGCTAATTTGAGCACAGAAATCTGCTTAGCACAAGCAAATGCGTACTTCGCAATACCTGCATTCTACGGTTGTGCTACCGCAAGTGACGAGGTGGGTCAATTATTAGCAGAGTGCCTTTCTACCCTCGGTGACGCGGACGCGGTAATTGACAAGGCATTTAAGGACGCGATCAAAGAATGTGAAAATCGAAGTTAAACGATCAATAGCCAAATACATAAATTGAATTGCCACAATGCACCGCAAGGTGCAATTCATTCCGCAGGCAATTCATTGCGTGTTCACGAAGCGCAAATACGCTAAGTCGACCATTGCATGAGAACTTGGACGGCAAAGCGCAAAAGACCTGTGTAGCGCAGGGCGGTGAAAGTGAGGGCGAGCACGGCAAGCAGCGCCGTGGGCCACATGATGACGTCCAGCCAAGAGAAACGAGGCTTGCGAACAAAACAAACGGTTTTGGATTCGTGCGCCTCTTTTTCTATGCATTCCATTCCCCATTTTTCCATAGGTCACCTCCACTATAGGGTATGTGTGGGAGGAAGAGCGCATGCAGGAAAGACAAGCTTCGTGCGCTTTTGACAAAACCTGCGTGTGCAGAGGGTGCCCCTTGCGGTAGGATAGACCTATGGGAAGAAGAATCTTGATTACGTCGGGAAAGGGCGGTGTGGGAAAAACCACCGCTTGTGCCCTGTTGGGCTTGCAGTTGGCGGCACTTGGAAAGAGAGTGGTGCTGGTTGACGCTGATATTACCCTGAATAATCTGGATATGCTGTTGGGCCTGGAGGCGGCGGCTGTGTATGACCTGTATGACGTAGCGGAGGGAAACTGTAGACTGCGGCAGGCGTTGGTGCGCTATCCGTATATCGAAACGCTATCCTTGCTACCCTCGGTGCACCCCCTGGGCGAGGTGGATAAACGTGCCTTTGGGGAGATTATGCTGACCCTTGCGGAGACGAATGATTTTGTGTTGATCGACTGCCCTGCGGGGGTGGACGGTGGATTTGTGCGCGCGGCAGGGGGCGCAAGAGAGGCCCTGGTGGTGACGACCCCCAGCCCTACGGCCTTGCGAGATGCGGACAAGGTGCTGGGGCTACTGGAGGGGTATCGCATGGAGCAGGTGGGCGTGGTGGTGAACCGCGTGCGCGGTGATCTGGTGCTGTCGGGAGAGATGTTGTCGGTGGGGGACGTGGCAAGGCTACTGCACGCGCGGATAGCAGGGTGTCTGCCTGAGGACGACTGTGCCTTGGCATTTTCGCCAAAGTCAAGCGCAGATACCGAGCTGGCGGTGGCGGTGCGATATTTGTGCCGCTACGTACTGGGGGCAAGCAAAACCGTCTATGACGCAACTCGGCGGTTTCGAGGCCTTGCGGGCGGTCTGCGACGGTTGGTGCGACGAATGTAGAGTATGAGAAAAAATAGGGAAATGAAGGACAGATTGCAGAGGGTGCTACTGCAAGACCGCATGGCAGGAAAATGCAATATGCTACCCATGCTGAAAAGCGATTTGGAGGGGCTATTGGCCGACTATTTTGACCTGGATAAGGAAAGTTTGCGCTTGGAAGTGAGTGCGGACGAGGACGGCTCTTATCGAATAGTTATGCGCGCGCGTGCGGTACGCATGTATAGGTAGAGCAATGCTCCACCAGGAGCATTGCTCATCGAGATAAATCCCTCGCGGGATTTTCGATATACGCCGATGGCGTTCGATATGTGCTAGCGCACTCGATATGCCAAAAGCGAGAGGGATTTATCTCATATCGAATTGGCGCAAAGCGACAATATATCGAGTTTGAGCATTGCGAGAACATATCGAGTTCATCTTTCGTGAACATATTTCACGGAAGTGAACATATCGACATAAACAAAAAGAGCAATCTAGAAGAACTTACTCTTACTCTTGCTCTTTTTGCTTAGTATACGTGCTGTTGATAGGGATTACAGGTCGGTTTTGCGTGCAACAGCGACTAACATGGTTTCGCCAAACCAGAAGGACGGAGCGCCAAAAACCTCTTGCAGTTTGTCCAGGGCGGCCTTCATCCACTCAAGCTCCTTTTTGATGGCGGTGTTGGAGGGGTCACGCTCCAGTTCTTTTTTGTAGTACATGGTGCGCAGGGAAAAGCGCATTTTGTAGAGCGCCATACGCTCGTCATAGTCCATTTGGGAGGTGTTGATAAAGTTGCCGAATAGGTTGATACGCTTGTAGCCCGTGGCCTCGAGGAAGTGGTAGAGTTTGCGACCGAGGTAGCGGTCGTCGATACCGGGGGCGCGCAGGTAGCGCTCGCATACCTTGGCGACTAAACCGTCGTCGCCGTAGGCAATATAGGTGCCTTCGTCCGATTGGCGGAAGATGACGTAGCCGTCCTTTTTGAGACAGCTGCGCAGGTTGCGCAATACCTTGATGGGGTCGGAAACGTGTTGGAGAATGTAGGCGCCAAATACCACGTCGAAACCGTCGATACCGTATTTGTCCATGATCATTTCCATCTCGTCCTCGAAGTCCTCGGAAAGTAGATCCAAGTGCTCGTAGTGGGCGTTGGGGTCGGTGTTGAGCTCGCGTGCCTTGGCAAGCACCGAGTCCATGATGTCCACGCCGACGATGACCTTGTTTTGGAGCGCGGAAAAGCGGTCGCGACCCACCACGCCGTAGCCACAGCCTACGTCCAAAATATAGACGGTGTCGCGGTCGGCGAGTTGCTCTAATACGTAGTCCACACCCATCATATCGCTGGGGCGCATGGCCTCGCCTTGCAGTTTGAGCCTCTTGTATTCGCCGCTGAAAGCGGAGTCGTAGTAGGAAGCTTGCTTGGTGCCAAATTCGCACTCGGTAGAGGCTACGGGGCCACCTGCGGCGCCGCTTAGCGTGGGTTGGGGATTGGCAGTAGGCCCTGCTGCGATACCCTTTTTGTTGAGGGTGTGCAGGATAAATTCGCCCACCGTTTGGGGCTGGGTGGCAGAGATAGGAAAGGACTGGTAGTGGCGGAGACCGGTGGGTACTTCGGACATATCCATATCCCCCAGGTAGGTGATGATATCTCCCTCGATGATATTGGAAAGTATGTTTTGTTGGTAGGTCTCCCACTCGTAGCGGCACCACTTGGAATGGAGAAATTCTCGCTTGCTACCAATCACCAACATGACCGCAACCTCGTCCAGCGCGTCGTCGATATGTTGCTTGTAGGAGGCTTGGCCAAAATCGAACAGGGTGACGTTGCTATAGAAGGTGTTGATGCCCCTCTCGGTGAGATAGGCATAGATTTGCTCCGCCAGTTGGCGGTCTTGGGTGTTCTCTTTGTTTTCGGTGTTTTTGAAAGAAATGAAAACCTGATAGCTCATAGCAACCTCTCGTTTGGAAACCCATCTTTGATGGGTCTTTTTTATTATAGTC
This sequence comes from Clostridia bacterium, assembly GCA_017463565.1. Lineage (GTDB taxonomy): Bacteria > Bacillota > Clostridia > Christensenellales > CAG-1252 > RUG14300. Next base: position 10,345 of record JAFTOZ010000018.1, read on the forward strand.
CCTTTGGCGGGGCTTTGTCAACAGCGAGCCCTCTTGCGTTGGGCATAAAAAAAGTCCCACCCAAAGGCGGGACTTTGCAAGGCAGGTTAACGCTTGCTGAATTGGGGTGCGCGACGTGCCTTCTTCAGACCGTACTTCTTACGCTCCTTCATACGAGGATCGCGGGTCAGGAAGCCAGCGGCTTTGATAGCGGGCTTGCACTCGGGTTGTGCCAGCACCAGCGCACGAGAGATACCGTGACGGATTGCACCTGCTTGGCCGTTGTAGCCACCGCCGTTGACGTTTACGTATACGTCGTAGGTAGCGTCGGTCAGAGCCAAAGGTTGACGAACGATGCTCTTCACGATTTCCAAACCACCGAAGTACTCGTCGATGGTCTTCTTGTTGATGATGATGTTGCCCTCTCCCTCGGGGATCAGACGAACGCGAGCGACGGCGTGCTTTCTACGGCCGGTGCCCCAAAATTGAACTTTCTTTTTCGCGGTTTTCTTAGTAGCCATATCGATACCTCACTCTTACTCGTAATCTTTCAGCACGATGCTCAACACTTCGGGTTGTTGGGCTTGTTGCTTGTGGTCGGGACCAACGTACAGGAACAGCTTCTTGATCATCTTGCGACCCAAAACGTTCTTGGGGAGCATGCCCTTCACGGCTTGCTTTACAACGAAGATGGGATCGGATGCCATAACGTCCTTCGCAACCTTCTCTTTCAAACCACCAACGTAACCGCTGTGGTGACGATACATTTTTTGCTCCAGCTTCTTGCCGGTGAGAACCACCTTGTCGCAGTTGACGATGATGACGTAGTCACCAGTGTCCACGTTGGGGGTGAAGGTGGGCTTATTCTTGCCACGCAGAACGGCGGCAACTTGACTGGCCAGACGACCGAGGGTCAGACCTGCTGCGTCAACTACATACCATTTCCGCTCTACATTAGCGGGATTTGCCATATAAGTTTTCATAATATCCTCCAAATTTGTTGTGCAACTGGACCTGCGGGATGGATAGCACCGCATCAACACACGCGGGGCGAGGGGCTAATTCGCACCTGTGCGCTTGACCATGCGGATATATAATATATATAACGTGCCGACTTTGTCAAGCAATTTGGACACAATGTTTGAAAGAAAATCAAGATATTCCACCCTTGGCGGCGCAGGGGGCGAGGGGTTGCATATACTGGAGCATGAGGGGCTTTTCGGTGAGATTTGGCGAGGGCGTGTTTGGCGAGGACGAGATGCGCTCCTTTTTGCCCGAAAGAGGGTACGAGGCGCTCGTGCGGTGCGTGGAGAGCCGACGCGAGGTGAATATTGATCTGGCTGAGATAGTGGCAGAGGGAATGCGGCGCTGGGCAGAGGGCGCAGGCGCAAAGGCTTTTGGGCATTGGTTTTTGCCTCATTCGGGCAGGTGCTGCATGAAGGAGGAGTTCTTTTTGCGTGGGGTCGGAGCAAGAGGGCTTGGGGGACTGGAGGGCAGTAGCCTGCTGCGAGGGGAGACGGACGCAAGCTCTTTTCCATCGGGAGGACTGCGCGCGGTGCACAGGGCGCGAGGGGTGAGTGTGTGGGATCCTTCTTCCTACGCCTTTGTGCGAAAAGGGGTGCTGTGTATCCCAAGTGGATTGTTGACCCCAAGCGGTGAGGCTCTTGACAAAAGAACGCCGCTCTTGCGGAGCATACGTGCGCTAGACCAAGCAGGCGTGCGCCTACGGAGGGCGTTGGGCGAGAAAAACGCGCGGCACGTGGTGGCAACGGTAGGCGCGG
>JAFTOZ010000104.1 GCA_017463565.1 Clostridia bacterium
AACGGTAATAACCAAGCAGAGCTTTCACAGCTTTTTGATAGGTTTCTTCCTGTTTATCCACCAAAAACACGTGCAATAATAGGTCTGCCTCTGCCAAAAGGGTGGCGGCACGGCTACCGTCCGGTTGCGCTTGATAAACTTCTCCGCCACGCCCTGCAATCGTCATCTCGTACCCATCTATGCAGACTTGATTGCTCACTTCCGCAGAGAAGAAACCGCATTTCTTATTGCCGTTATGCACAAACTCCACAGCCTCTCCGTCCACCAAAACCTGCACCTTTTCGCCCAAGCGGGGTGAAAGGGGACAGATTTGCCACTGTTTGGCGTAGGGTCTTACTACCCTCAAAAATTCTTCTTCGTTCTCGTAGGCAAAAACCTTCCAAGCCCACCGATAGGTTTCCTCGGGATTTAGCGTCATTTCAGGGCAAATAGCCACTAAATCGCCACGTTGCCGCCTTCCCGGTCGTTCCTCGCCAATTCGTGCCATACAACCCTCGGTAAGCACCAGTCCTACACCGCCTGCAGTACCGTCACAACGCACACTGTACAAGCAATTGTGTCCGATGTGCGTCCACGCACGTCTGGGCAGGCTCACAAGCGCAATGTCGTATTGCTCCGCAAGCGTCACGTAGGCGCCGTAATCTCCTTCTTTCAGGGTCAAAGGCTTTTTGCCCACGTTTGCCAACGTATAGGTTTCGGTATAGCCGTCCTCGCCCAGTACACGGTCCACCGTCAAGCGCACGTCTTCCATATACTCGTAGATATGGCGCACGCCCCCCGTGGTGGCCTCGCAACCGTCCAAAAAGCAGGGACCAACAGGCAAACCAAATTTCCCCTGAACCCATTCGAACTGGGGAAAGCGTGGACTGCGCAGATTAGTCACCCGTCCATCGGTATAGTGCCATTCCACCTCAAAGAGTTGGTTCTTGGCTTCCAATTTCACTTTTTGCTTTTTGTTTCTTGCCATATTCGTGCCTTTCTGTTGAAATTCGCGTGCAGTTTATTCTCAATGCGTATTATTCTGCCTGGTAATGTGCCAATATGCGGTTACGCCGTACAATACTGCCGTCTGCGGTGGGTTACCTAAATGCAGATGACGATATAGCCGTCTGCGTAACTATAGGTGCACGCAATATTCAAGGATTTCATCACCTGCTTGATACTGGAAATTTCCCACGCGAGGTGCAGTTCAATCGTTGTGTGTCCCTCACCGACAAGCGAACTCACCACTTCCTTCAGTTCTGCTTGGGAATCGATAGACAAATCGTACCCTTTCGTGCCTACTTTCGTAAGTGTGTAATAGTCGTACTCGCCGTCTGCCAACTGTTTCACAACCACTTCTTCACCTGCGCTATGCACGTTTTCAAGGTGATCTTTGGTCAACTCTACGTCACTCACCAACAGGAAACGGTGGCTAATCAAACCGCTACTTCTACCCCAAGTGGCGTCCACACCGTACCAGGCGCCGTCAATGTATACTTTGTTCCAGGCGTGGTTTTCGCTACCGCCGTTATTGACGCCTAATCCCGTGATTTTGATGCACTCAATGCCGTTCAGACGGCAGAGCAAAATGAACGCATCAGCGATACCCTCGCACACCGAATAGCCTTCCACCAATGCACCGTATGCATCGAAAGAAGATAATCCGTGCATAATGTCGTTCAGAATTGCTTGCAACGCCTCCAACGAGGTAGCCGCGGCCACACGTTGGAAGTAGGCGGTCATAATGGGATTGTCGGCATAGGACGTAGCGGTCATAGCGGCAATATGTTGGATTTCGCTCAATCCGTATCCGCCGAATGCACGCGCATAGAGGTCGTACCACACCAGCGTATAGTCGTCGTAGCATACGTTCGTAGTCAAATAATCATAGATTACCGTCACTTTTTGGCGATCGGTCATCGTGTCGGACAAATAGTAGTCGCAAATATACATTGCCTTGTCGTACACCTCTTTGGCGCGACGAGTCAAATCGTTGTTTAGGCCAAACAAAGGACGTACGTCCAGCGGCAAAGCCATCCATTCTGCCAACGAATGCACCTGTTGCGAGCGCGTATAGCCGTCATACGGCGTCCAATCATCCGTTGCCCTTGTGAGCAACTCACGCGTATCCACCAGCCCCGTATTGACCATACCTGTGGTTGCAGAGCGCAACACGGGCGAGCGGAAAGTGATGGTGACGGTCAGGCGGTTGCCCGATCCGGAAGAGGAAATTTGCGTACTGTATGGAGAATCAAAAGAATCCAGAGCCAAGCCCAAATAGGTATTGGATTCGGAATAATTGCTAATTACTTCCATATATTGATCGGTCAACCACACGGTGTCCATCGAAACACCGTACTCTCCCTTGGTTGCATCGTATCCGCCACCAAAGGTTAGGTATTGCACAAAGAAATTGAATTCCTCTTGAGAGCCGATAGCGTAGTCTGCCGAATATCCCATAAAGCTAAATCGGCGGTTGATATATTCAAGTTCGTTTTCGCTGGGCGCAGGCACGTTGAGCGTAGTGGAACGACTGTGCGCAGAGCAAGTTACCACCAGGGTATGCGCCTTGCTACGGTCTACTCCCTCTACCCACGTAAATCCCTCGGAAAGCACGGGTTCACCGCCGTCCAGCACAAAGGAGTGTCCCTCTTGTCCACATTCGTGCGCAAACTGTACGGCTACACGGTCTGCCTCCAGATCGTAGTTAAGACGTAGCGCGGAGGGAGCGCAACGGCTGTCCACTACCGTCACGTTAAAGTAGGTACGACTCTCACCGTCCGTGCCTACGTAGCGGTAACTGCCTGCCGCCAAAGACTGCAGATAGTCTTCTTTCAAAACCACGCTACCGCCCACCGTATCGGTATAATCTGCATCGGTAATGCTTGCGCCCAACAGATAGATATCGGTGTGGACGGTACCCTCTAAGGATAGGTTGCCGCCCTCGCCCTTGTCGTAGGTATAATCCAGTTGCGCAAGAGCCAATCCTTTGCCCTCGGTCACTGCCAAAGTCACGGTGAACTCCAGTACGGTATCGCTATTCGTATAGAGACTAAACGTAACACTACTTCCGGGCAAGCTAAACAGATAATCGGCATCCAAAACCAACCTGTTGGGTCCTGCGGAATAATAGACGGTAGAAACACGGCTACCGTTCAAATAGAGGTCGCGCACGCTGTCACCGTTGGTGGCTACCTCAATACTCAAATCCTGACCGCTGAAAACGTAGGTATCGGCAAGCAGTTGCATGGGCAGACTACGTATGTTTACCCACCAATTTTTCGTTTCTACGTCACCGTTATGGCAGGTATACTGCGCTTGCAACAGACAGTTTCCGGTAGGCAAAGTATCCAATACGGCAGAAGAAAGCACTACCTTATTCAAATCCCCCTGTACTGCTTCGTAAACAGCATCGCCATTTGTGTCAAGCAACGTCCAGTTGACGTGGGTGCATGCAAGGGGGTCTACAGTAAGGGTTACGTCCTCATGGTGCAAAACGTAGTCGATATTACCGACCGCATTTCCATCCAGAGTCAATACGGGGGGACGTTTGTCCAAAAGAGTAAGGAAATGGGCAGAAATCACCTTGCCGTCCTTCCATACCTCCAGAATATGCTCGCCCAAAGAAAGAGCAGTCAGGGCAGACTCGGGCAGATTGTGAGAAGATACATCGTAGCCATCCACCGCCATACCGTCTACGGTGACGGAATCTCCCTCGACAAACGTGATACCGTCGGTGTTATTAAGCGCATAGGTATGGGCCGATGCCGTTTGGAAAACAGGTACGTATGTTGTTTCGGGACTATCGAGATAGCCGCCCTCGCCAAGCACCGTAATGGTAACCCGGCTTGCATCAGAAAGAGAAATTGCCGACTTCGTTACCGTCTGTTTATCCTCTCCGTTGTCTACGAGATAGCCAGAGGCATTCTCTACGGGATCCCACACCAACCAAGCGTTGATGTAACCGCCGATACGGTAGGCACGGACAGATTCGGGTGCGCTCAACGCAACGTGAATGCTCACGGTAACCGCGGCGCTGGGGGCGCTATTTCTGCGACTATCGGCTGCGTGTGCCTCTACCGTTACTTGATAGTCGCCTGCAGCCCAACCGTTCACGCTAAAAGAAGTGCCGGCGGTGGTAAAGGTTTCGGTTTTGTCACCTGCGGTACGGCGCAGAAGATAGACGCGCGCATCCTCCACCTGGTTCCAAGATAGAGTCTGGGTTTCCTCGTCGTAGCTAAGCGTTGGCGCAGACAACTTGGTAGGTGTGTTCGTTGTGGGCTTGTCTGTTTCAAACAAAAAACAGCCACTAAGGGTAAATAAAAGAGCCATCGTCACGAGAATGACGATGAGTAGAGTACCGAAGCTATGGGCGTGCTTTGTCATAAGAATCTCCTTATTGTTCGCCGTTGAACGTATGAGCAGGGGTGGGCTTGCCTTGGTCCATGTACCACACGCACACGAGTTGTGCCCCTGCTATTTGATCTCGCTTGGAAGCAGCGGGGAAGATAGGCTGACCGTCTTTATTCACAAGAACGTCGCCGTTATGATCAATAAACTGTATGCACACCACCACGGTGTCACACACGGTATAGTCGGAACCGGAGGGGGCCTCTGCAGAGAGCACCACCGCTATCTCGTAGTCCGAGGCATGATTGTTTTCGGTGCGCAAACATTGCTGCATACCCACCGGAGATTCAATATTGTAGCCTGCAATCTTGGCTACGCGCCCCTCGGCAAGCGCCTCGTTGTACGCCTTTACTACCGTGTTGGCATTGTCGTAGACGGTCTCACATGAAGATGCCCAAAAAGCCTCGTCGTCCTTGGTCTGCATAGAGGCGATAGAGGGCACGGCAATCGCGGCTAAAACCGCCATCATTGCGATGACGACCAAAAGCTCCACAAGAGTAAAGCCGAGTTTGCTTTTGAATAGCTTCCTCAATTTCACGCGAGATAACTCCTTTGAGCGCGCGCAAATGCGCACACTCGGTTGATTATATCATACACAATTGCCACATAATTGTCAAGGGTGAAAAACGCGCTAAAGGGGGAAGAAAGAGGTGGGCTTTTGGGCAGAAAAGGACAAAATATGGGCAAATAGGCGTTGAAAATTATTGCCGAAGTTGGAAATCCTGTGGTATGATAAGAATGCGCATGGCGTAATACGGATGAGGGAGGCGTCTATGTCATCTTTTTTTGACACCGCGTTTGACTTTAACCAACAACACCCTGACCTTGGCATTATTGCCCTTGACGGTGCGAAAGATTTTGCACAAAAGGTGGACAGATACCTGGTAGAATGGTACAACAACGAGGCCGCTATCCAAAACAAACCC
>JAFTOZ010000105.1 GCA_017463565.1 Clostridia bacterium
TCCTCCTGGGTCATGCCCTTTTCCTTGCGGAGAGCGGCAATGTTTTCGTTTAACGTTTGCTTCATGGTATTTCCTTTCTTTCATTCGGTATTGTAGCTACGCCATCAGGATACCACACCCGCGGCGGAAAATCAATAACGCGTTTGTTTGATGCGGTCAAATTTCTCCCAACCTGTGGTTGGACTATGGTTGGATTTTGAAAAACGGCTACCGTTTTCCGAAAGCGGCAGCCGTTTGTTTTCAATTCTGGTGGACGGTCATACTCGTCCCGTCGGTGGCACAGGCAATATCCCCGTCGTAGGTGAACTTGGCCGCGGCACCCGAGGTACGCATGGCGGTCACCAGCGAGGCATCCACCACCCCCTTGCTCCCCGCGTGGACCACGCAGTAGCGCAGACCCGTGTTCTCGCGGAGAAGGTTGCCCAAGGCCTTATCGTAGCCGCCGTGGTGGGGGATCTTGATGATGTCGTAGGACAGATCAAGTCCATCCGTTTCCATGAACTCGGTGATGCGGTCCTGCTCGGCGTCCCCCGCCAGAAGCATGGAAATGTCACCGAAATAAATCGAGGTGATGAGGGAATAGTTGTTCTCCTCCAGGGCATGGGCGTCATCCGAGCCAAGGGTCACGCCGGGCTCGTAGAGCTTTGTGGGGTTGATCCACAGGCTACCGTAGGGGAGGTCAATGCGGACGTCCTCGGTGGGGCGGTGGACCTTCACTCCCTCGGTGACATCCAGCATGGACATCATGCGGCGGTACAGGGAGGAGTCGCGGACGTAATCGGGCATATACAGATCCTTCACGGTGTAGTGCTGAAGGATCTGGGACATGGTGCCGATATGGTCGTTGTCGTAGTGGGAGATGATGAGGTAGTCGATTTGGGTGATGCCGTACTCGGTGAGCTTGCGGCTGATGGCGGGGTAGTCGTCGGCCTCGCCCGTATCCATGAGAACGACGGTGTCATCCATGCGGATCAGGATGGCGTCGGAGTTCCCCGTGTCCAGGAAATCGGCGCGGAGGACGTGGGGGGAGTTCTCAAAGGGATCGGCGTTGGGGTGCAGAGGTAACCTCTTTCTTGCAGGCAAGCCGCTACGTGACTCCTTTGGTGGCGGTGGTGGTGGGATTGATTCCCAATTGCGCGTCCAGCGTGATGCTTGCCGAGCTATTTATGGTGGACGGCATCAGCTTTGGCGCGTGTGTGGGCGGCCTTTGTGTGAATGCAGGATTGGGACTTTTGATGCTGTATCGCAACGTAAAGCAGGTCAAGGAAAATCTGGTGATTACCGCTATTTTGATTGGTATTGGTTTGACGGTGGGATATATCACCTGTGCGATTGCCGGCTTCTAGGAGGTCCAATTGAGGGAGCAAACAGATATTGTGGGCTCTGCATTTCTTACGGATAAAACAAAAAGCGACTCGGTTTGAGTCGCTTTTTTCTATCCAATGAGATTTGGATTTTGGACCTAGGCTTTGCTTTTGGCAAGCTCGAAAAACCGCTCTACCTCGTGCAATGCCTCGGTTTTTACGGTCAGTTCGAGTAGCGTGGCGTGGTCGCGGACAGCAATTGCTTGCTCACGCTCCTGCCGCCATTTGCTAGACAGGGTGGTCATAAATACGCGATAGTGCTCCACCGCGTCGTTGGGGTCCGGGTAGCACTTGGGGGTGCTACGAATGACGGACAACATCAGGGTATAGACGCTGCCGCACAATTGGAACATAACCTGTTCGTTGTGGCTGATAGATTCATCCTTGCCTTTTTCGTCACACGCTCTTTTGCGCGAGGACACCAGCGTTTGAAATGTTTTTTGAAAGGCGTCGAAGTTCATAGTTACCATGCGTTGCGAACGTATTCGCAGAATGCGTACATATCCTTGATTTCAAGAGGCGTGCCATCGTCCAGGACCACTCTACCCGACCATAGACCGTGGACTTGGTGTGTTTCCATACCCAACAGTCCCAAGGGAATGGCGCCGGTATGGTTGTCGAAGAAGGGGGTCATCGTCATTGTGAAACGGCCCTCCTCATCCGAAAACTCCCAGGGCTCCATATAGCCCTTTTCGCCCGGGAACTCCTTGAGTTTGACCCGACCGATTTTGTGTGCCTTGCCATCGTAGAACAGGCAGGTTTCGGTGGCGGCGGATTCGTCACCAAAGCCCCACGTCAACTCAAAACCAAACAGTTTACCGTCCAACAGGGTGGTACCGTTACCCCAATACCATTCGTTCTTGTGCGGCCAGACACCCCTGCCCCAGTCCATCACACCGTAGGTGCAGGTGGGATTGAATTGAATCAGGCGATCCCCAATCAAGATAGATGCCTGGGTGGGCATACAGTTCTGCTTTTGGGTCAGAAAGAAGCGGTGCGGCAGTTTGAAAGGGGTGCAGATGGTGATGGATTCCAGCCCCTCTTGAATGGTCATCGAACAGGCGGCAATCACCTTTTTATTGTTGTGGTAGCCCTCAAAATAGAGTTTGCGCTCGGTTTTGGTGGTTACGATGTCAAAGCGGCTACGCCCCTTGGCAAAGTGAAAACTGCTCTCTACGTCGGCGTTTGGCTCCAAGGGATATTTGGAGTAGGAAAAGAGAACGAGCTCCGCTAGTTCCAACCGCTCGCCGTTCTTGAGATTGACGTAGCTGCAGGTGGCAGCTGCACCAAGCGAGATATTGGCAAAGGTGATTTGGAGCATTTGCTCGCCGTCACTGACTTGGAAAAAATCCCACTCTTTGGTGCGCATACGCAGTTTTTTGGGAACTGCGTTGCGATCGTAGACAAATAGATTACGCCGGCACCAGCCTGCGTTGACTTTGCCACCCTCGCCATAGATGGAGGTTGGCACGGTGATCTCTTTTTGCACCGTCATATTAATAGTTTTCTGCCAAAAGTTCGAAGTATGCCTTGGGATGGGCGCAAGTGGGACAGATTTCGGGAGCGGCGGTGCCTACCACGATATGGCCACAGTTGCGGCATTCCCACACCTTGACTTCGCTCTTTGCAAAGACTTCTGCCATTTCGACGTTGCGCAGAAGTGCGCGATAACGCTCCTCGTGATGACGCTCAACGGCGGCTACTAAGCGGAATCTGAGTGCCAACTCGGGGAAACCCTCCTCATCGGCGGTACGTGCAAAACCCTCGTACATATCCGTCCACTCGTAGTTTTCACCGTCTGCAGCAGCTGCCAGGTTTTCCTGGGTGTTGCCAATACCCTTCAGCTCTTTCAGCCACAGTTTAGCGTGCTCCTTTTCGTTGTCTGCGGTTTTGGCAAAGATGGCGGCGATTTGCTCGTAGCCCTCTTTCTTAGCAACCGACGCAAAGTAGTTGTACTTGTTGCGTGCTTGCGACTCGCCTGCAAAAGCGGCCCAAAGGTTCTTTTCTGTTTGTGTTCCTTGATATTTGTTCATATATTCCTCCTTGGGGGTGTCCCCTAACATACTCCTTCTGCCATCATGGCGTCTGCGACCTTGAGGAAGCCTGCGATATTGGCGCCAATGACGTAGTCCTGACCGTAGCCGTATTCCTCGGCGGCGGAAAGACAACTGTTGTGAATGGTGATCATAATTTGCTCTAACTTAGCAAGGACCTCTTCCTTCGTCCAATGCAAGCGTTGGCTGTTTTGGCTCATCTCCAACCCCGATACAGCCACACCGCCTGCGTTGGCGGCTTTGCCGGGGGCAAAGATGATTTTGTTGCGGCGGAAGCACTCGATTGCTTTGGGGGTGCTGGGCATATTAGCACCCTCGCACACCGCCATCACACCGCCACGAATCAGCGCCTCGGCAGAGGCCTCGTCCAACTCGTTTTGGGTAGCGCAAGGTAGCGCCACGTCGCAGGGAATCTGCCACATTTGTCTGGGGTCGGGCACAAACTGCACGCTGGGATTTGCTGCGGCGTAGTCTGCAAGAGAGGTCTTGCGATTCATCTTGTAGGGCTTGACCTTGTCGACCTCGATACCGTTGGGATTGTAGATATATCCCGTGGAATCGCTCATTGCGATGACGGTAGCACCCATAGATACCGCCTTTTCTGCGGCGTGGATCCCCACGTTGCCCGCGCCGGAGATGATAATTTTCTTGCCACGAACGCTCTCTCCGCGGACGGCAAGCGCCTCTCGCAAGAAGAATAGCAGGCCGTAGCCCGTTGCCTCCGGTCGACCAAGGCTTCCGCCGTAGCTATATCCTTTACCCGTAAAGACGCCTGCGTCAAAACTGCCTTTCAGGCGTTTATACATACCGAACATATAGCCGATTTCGCGTGCGCCAACACCGATATCTCCTGCCGGCACCTCGCTGTTTTCCCCAAGGTGACGGTACAGTTCACACATAAAGCTTTGGCAGAAACGCATAATTTCAGCCTCGCTCTTATCTTTGGGGTCAAAGTCGCTACCGCCCTTGCCACCGCCCATCGGCAGAGAGGTCAGGCTATTTTTGAGGGTCTGCTCCATACCCAAAAACTTCAGAACCGAAAGGTTGACGGAGGGATGAAAGCGCAAACCGCCCTTGTAGGGACCGATAGCAGAGTTGAATTGCACCAAATATCCCTTGTTGACCTGCACGCGACCGGCGTCGTCTACCCACGGCACACGGAAACAAATAATACGCTCCGGCTCGACAAAACGCTCCAACAGACCTGCCTCCTCCCATTGCGGATTGCGCTCCACCACGGGTTCAAGCGCGGTCAAAATGCCCGTAGCGGCCTGCAAAAACTCCGCCTCGTGGGGATTTTCGCGGTGCAATTTCTCTAAAATCTTTTGCACGTAAGTCATAGTTCTCTCCTTTGATACAATTCAGTTTAGCACATTTTTCCGTCTTATTCAAGAGGACGTTTTAGATTAATCCCAACGCTCCTCAAAACTGTGCTCCACACCCTTGCTTTTGTAGCCCACCAAGGTGTCCAATTGGACGTTGTGGATACTGCGGAAGATATGATTCTCCACCTCGGGAATCGTCAGCTTGAGGGTGGCGATGAGTTCTTTCGTGGCAGACCTTGCCGAGGGCATAGCACCGTCCTTGAGGGCAAGCCGCTCTGTCTTTTTGCAGGCGCATTGCAAAAACTTGAGTTCGTGCGCCTGGCTCCAACGAATAATATCCTCCTCCAAAATGCAGTACATAGGGCGGATCAGTTGCATACCCGGGAAGTTGGCAGAATCCAACTTGGGGAGCATACCTTGGATTTGGGCGCCGTAGATCATACCCATCAGGGTGGTCTCGATGACGTCCGATTTGTGGTGTCCCAGAGCAATCTTGTTGCAACCCAACTCTTGCGCTTTGGCATACAGACAACCGCGGCGCATTCTGGCGCACAGATAGCAGGGAGACCCGTCTACGCTATCCGCTACCTCAAAGATATCCGAGGAAAAGACGGTGACGGGAATTTGCAGTTTTTCGGCGTTACTCTCTATCTGCGCCCGATTGGCAGGGGTATATCCGGGGTCCATCACCAAAAAGACCAGGTCAAATTGGGTGTGCCCGTGGCGCTGCAACTCCTGCATAAGTTTGGCGAGCAACATACTGTCCTTGCCGCCCGAAATGCAGACGGCAATCTTGTCCCCCTCCTCGATGAGTCGGTACGTCTGCACCGCCTCGATGAAGGGGCGCCACAAATTGCGGCGGTAACGCTTGATGATGGATTGTTCCACCTGTTGGCAAAAACTGAGTTCTTTCATACTAAGAAAGGTTGAGTCCCTCCCCCCATATACCCGTGAGGGTTTTGATGACGTGTGCCGCCAACAAAATGCCTGCGGCGGCAGGGACGAATGCGCACGAAGATTGGGTGCGCTCTTGGGTGGTGTCGAGGGGTACCTCGCGCGAATATAGCACCTCGAGATGGTCTATGCCCTTGCGACGGCATACCTTACGCATCACGCGGCACAAAGGACAAACCTTGGTCTCGAAAAGTTCTGCTATTTCGAATGCGGTGGGGTCTACCTTGTTGCCTGTGCCCATACAACTGATGATGGGTGTGCCTGCTGCCTGGGCGGCTTTGACGAGGGTGGTTTTGCCGGCAATTCTGTCCATAGCGTCCACCACGTAGTCGTAGCTAGCAAAATCCAATCCGCCCACTGATTCTTCGTTGATAAATACGTTGTGCGCAACCACCTTGCACTCGGGATTGATAGACAAAATCCGCTCCTTGGCGGCCTCTGCCTTGAATTTCCCCACCGTGGCGTGCGTTGCCAAGATTTGGCGGTTGATATTGGTGATACTGATTCGGTCGTAGTCTACCACGGACAGTGCGCCCACACCGCTACGGGCCAGTATCTCCACGACCTGTCCACCTACACCGCCCAAGCCCACAACGCAAATATGTGCGCCTGCAAGCTTTTGCATAGCGTCCTCGCCCATCAACATTCCCATACGGTCAAACGATTCACTCACGGTTATCTTCTCCTTGGGGGTGCA
>JAFTOZ010000106.1 GCA_017463565.1 Clostridia bacterium
AAACGGATAGTTGGCACACTCGGCACCTGCCGAAGTGATTGCGTTGAACAAAGTTGATTTGCCTACGTTGGGTAAGCCTACCACGCCTAATTTCATACTTCTCCCTTGAGGAATAGCCGCATACGGCCCCTCATATCTTTATTTATCCCCCCTATTATACAACAATAGTGGTGGAAAAACAATGTTTTAGTGAGGGCATTATGACAACATTTCTCCAAATTGTCAAGGGGATTCTGCTTGGACTGGTGCAGGGACTGACCGAATTTCTGCCCATTTCCTCCTCCGGGCATTTGATCTTGTTGGAAAAGCTGGGGGTTGCGCCCCCTTCGGTATTTTTGAACCTGCTACTGCACGTTGCCACCCTTTTGGCGGTTTGTATCCTGCTGCGAAAGGATTTGTGGGGGTGGATTCGCCACCCCTTGAGCCGAGAGAGCCGTTGGATGATTCTGTCCTTGGTGCCAACCGTGGCACTTGCGGTGGCAGCAGAGATTTGGGCAAAGCCTTTACTTGCGGGCGCATACGTATCGTTGGGATTTTTGGCAACCTCGTTCGTACTGGTGCTTGGCACTCGCCTGCGTACGATACAAAAACCTCTCTCGGTAGGCAATGCGCTACTGTGTGGGCTACTGCACGGCTTGGCGGTTGCGCCGGGACTTAGCCGCAGCGGCACCACCGTGGTGGGTATGCAGGCACTCGGTATCGACCAGGCCCGTGCGGTGCGACTCTCCTTTTTGCTGTCTATCCCCGTGATATTAGGCGGTACGGTGTGGGAGTGCATAGGGGGTGTGGACCTATCCGGTATCGATATTCCCTTTCTTGTGTCGGCGGTGGTGGCGGCGTTTGTTTCGGGGCTGATTTCTCTACGGCTTATGCTCTCCTCTTTTGGCAAAAGCCTGCCTGTTTTTGCTCTCTATACTTTTGCGCTTGCCATCGTGGGTCTGTGGATATAAAAGAAAACATCCCTTTGCGGAGGAGTGTTTTGCAAAGGGATGAAAGATTCAATTGGTAAACGTTGGTTTGATTCTTTTTTAATGAAGAAGATAAGGTTAGCCAATAAAGGCCAGTACGTCCTCGACAACGGTATCAAACACCTCGGGCTCGTTAAGAATCTCGTGACGGCAATCTGCGTAGAGCTTCATCTCCACCTTGCGGTGACCCGTCTCGGTGAGGCGGTCGCACACCTCGGCAACACCCTTGCCGTAGTTGCCCACGGGGTCCTCGGCGCCGGCAATCAACAGGATCGGCAGATCTGCCAACACTCCGTGGTACCAATCATCCTTGCTGACGGTAGACAGGGCTTGGAACAGACCGATATAGCCGTTCAGGGTGAACAGATAGCCACAGTCGGGGTCTGCGATATAGGCGTCTACCACCGATTGGTCGCGGGTCAGCCAATCAAAGGGGGTGCGCCCCTCAAAGTTTTTGTTGTAGGCACCAAACGCCAGATCGTTGATGAATGCGCTACGGTGACGCTCGTCTTTGAAGGCGGCGATCAGTTTGGCAACCAACACGCCTGCAGCGGCGGCAGGATTGGAGCCACCCGTACCGCAGAAGATAGCGCCAGAGAGCTCTGCGCCGTAGCGGCGAGCATATTCACGTGCTACAAAGGAGCCCATGCTATGGCCAAAGAAATAGTAAGGAAGATCGGGATAGTCTGCCTTTGCAATCAAATACAGCGCGTGGCAGTCGTCCACCATGGTTTGCCAACCCTTTTCGCCAAAATAGCCCTTGTCCTCTTCCGACTTGACGCTCTTGCCGTGGCCTACGTGATCGTTGGTATACACCGCAATGCCTGCTGCGCCCAGGCGCTCGATAAAGGGCTCGTAGCGCTCAAAATGCTCTGCCATACCGTGGGCAATCTGCAACACGGCGCGGGGACTGTCGCACAAATATTTGGCGGCGTGGATATCGCAAAGACCTCCGGTAGAGGGGAAAGTAAATTCAATTTTATTCATAGCATACCTCCATTTGTGCCCTCATTATACCACACGCATTCCTCCCTTTCAAGACCCAAATTGCGAAAACTGCCCCTATATGTTGCAAGCAAACGGCGGTGCGTGCTATAATGGGCGCATGAAACGGATTCTTTTGCTCATCAATCCCTATCACTACGGCTCGTCCGCGCTCTACCAACCTCTGCGTATGCAACAGGCGTTGGGCGATTTGGGCGTGGCGGTAGACGTAGTCAGCAACGAGGGCGCGTTGGTTTGGCTGCAACAAGGGCAGGTTTGCCTGGGCGAGGTGCGCCACGCGTGGCGACTTTGGCAACAGGACGGCCGGGTTTTGGGCGAAAGGGCAGAGGTAGAGCCCCGCAAGGTCGCCGACTATGCGGCGTGTATCTATTGGGACAAGGACAAATATACCTCACACCTGTTGGAGCGTGCAGGCGTACGGCTATTTAACCCCGCAAAAGCAATAGAGGATTGCGACGACAAGCTGCAGACCTTCGTGCGCTTGGCAGAGGCAGGGATTCCCCTGCCCAACACGGTGGGAGGCAGTTTGTGCTATACCCCCGACGCAAAGGTAAGCGAGGCGCAACTGTCGGCGGTGGAGCGCACGCTTGGCTACCCTATGGTCGTCAAAACTTGCTACGGCTCTTTTGGCGAGGGGGTGCGTTTGGTGAGAAACCGAGAGGAGTTGCACGAGGTAGCAGAGGAACTGTTGCACGTACCCCACCTATTCCAACAGTACGTCGCCGAAAGCTTCGGCAAAGATTTGCGTGTCATCGTGGTGGGCGGCAAGGTGCTGTGTGCTATGGAGCGCCGCTCGGCGGTGGACTTTCGCTCCAACGTAGAGTTGGGCGGTGTGGCAAGCGCAGTACGGGAGATTCCGCCCCAGGCTATTGCCATTTGTGAGAAAGCTGCGGCGGTACTGGAGCTGGACTACTGCGGTTGCGACCTGCTGTGGGGCAAGGACGGAGAGATGTATCTTTGCGAAGTCAACAGCAACGCCTACTTTGGCGGTATGGAAAAAACCGGGGTCAACGTGGCGGCGGCATATGCGCGCCATATCCTGGATCAGTTGGGCAAATAGTGGCTTTTGCACGAGTTATACTCCGCAAACCACCGCTTGTTCGTAGTGACTATTTGAATTTTATGGGCATCTTTCAGAAGATGCCTTTTTCTTTCGGACGGATATTTTTGGCGAAGTGGGGCAACACTCCCAAGGAATAAATCCCACGGCGAGGAAAAACAATGAGTATCGAGCAATTTTTCGGCGCCCTCCAATCCTATCCCATCTTGTGGGGCGCGGTGGCGTTGGCCTTGGGGGTGATTTTGGTCAACGGTTGGACGGATGCGCCCAACGCGATTGCCACCTGCGTGATGACGCGCGCCCTACGTCCACGCTCCGCCATTTTGTTGGCGGCGGTTTTCAACCTATTGGGGGTGTTGGTGATGACAAGCCTTGTACCAAAGGTGGCTTGCACCATTTTGGGTATGGTGGATTTTGGCGGAAACGATCGGCAGGCTATGCTTGCCTTGCTTGCCGCAATGGTTGCCATCGTGGCGTGGGCGGTGGCGGCGTGGGTATTTGGCATTCCCACCAGCGAAAGCCACGCGCTGATAGCAGGGCTTAGCGGTAGCGCCATTGCCCTGCACGGTGGACTGGGTGGCATACGCACCGCCGAGTGGAGCAAGGTGCTCTTTGGATTGGTCGGCTCGGTGGCGGTGGGATTTGCGCTGGGCTACTGTGCCACCCGATTGGTGCGCTATCTTTGCAGGCAGGCAGAGCGAGGACGTGCTAACCGCCTGTTTGGCTACGGACAGGTCGCTACCGCCGCAGGTATGGCGTTTATGCACGGAGCGCAGGACGGACAAAAGTTTATGGGTATCTTTTTGTTGGCGATTGCCCTCGCTAACGGGGGCGCAAGGGACAGTTTTACCATTCCTTTGTGGCTGATGCTCCTTTGCTCGGTGGTGATGGCACTTGGCACTTGCCTGGGCGGCAAACGAATCATCAAAGCGGTTGGGCAGGATATGGTGCGCCTGGAACGCTACCAAAGCTTTGCCGCCGACTTTTCGGCAGGGGTGGCGCTATTGGCTTGTTCCCTATTGGGGTTGCCGGTATCCACTACCCACGCAAAAACCACCGCCTTGTTGGGGGCAGGGGCAGCCAAAAGCGTGCGGAGCGTGGATTGGAGGGTTGCTCGCGATATGGTACTGACCTGGGTGCTCACCTTTCCGGGGTGCGGTCTGGTGGGGTTTGGCTTTACAAAACTGTTTTTGTGGCTGGGCAGATAGGAGGGAATATGCGTAGAAAAAACCGCAAAAGGAAATTTGCCTATTTTGAGGTATTGGGAGAGATGGCAACGGGTCTTGCGGAGGGGGTGCAGACCCTTCGCCGTGTTTTGTTTGCTGAGGAACAACCCCGAAAAACGGAGGAGAGGCAGAGGGCTGCGGAGAGTAGGGCGCGCTCTTTTGCCAACAAACACGCCTTGGCAGGAGCGGTGGCAGAGGACTTTTTGCCACCGTTGGACGGTGCGGATTTGCTGGCGCTTGCCGAGGCGCTGGACGGTGCGGCGGCGCACTTGGCGCGTGCGGTGGGGTGCTTTGAGGGCGATCCCAAACCCTCGCCAAGTCTACCGCAGGCGGTAGCGTTATTGGAGGCGCAAGCGCAGAGCGTGGTGGGGGCGGTGGCGCACCTCGGCGAGTCCAAAAGAAAGGTGGGGCAGTTGGTGGGAACGTGGCAACACGTAGAGTGCCTGCAACAGTCCGGGGAGAAACTCTTGGAAGATACACTTCCTCTTTCGCCCCCGTGGATATCCCTGCAACCCTGCTTTTCTGCGCTGGCGAGGGTGGGCTATTTGATTGCTTGCGTTGCCCTCAAAAACGCATAGGGTACGCAGGTATCTGTTCGTGGACAAAACAAAAAGAGCAAGAATAGAAGGATTTTCTCCTCTTATTCTTGCCCTTTTTTGGTTGTATTTATTTTGATTCTGCCGTGTGTACGTACACGCGAGAGGTTTCACCGTCAAAGGATACGGTTTTGAGGTATCGCCAACCGTACCTCTCGTAGAATCCCGTGTGGTTGGTGAACAAATAGAGGGTGTCCGCCCCTGCCAGGGCGGCATCGGCGCATACGCGGTGGAGCAATGTCCCTGCAATGCCACGGCAACGGTAGTCCTCGTCTACGTACATAGCGCATACGTTGGGGCACAACTCGGGAAAAGGATGAAAATCGTTGGCAATCAATCCCAAGCCGCCACAAATGCGCTCGCCGTCCATCGCCACGTACCAACGGGGCAACACCGCCGCGTGGAGTGCCTCTTGCATGCTCTCCAAATACGCCTCGGTAGGCACGCCAAACTTGGGATGAAACCACGCCGCCGCGCGCTCAATCAGTTGGGG
This sequence comes from Clostridia bacterium, assembly GCA_017463565.1. Classification (GTDB taxonomy): domain Bacteria; phylum Bacillota; class Clostridia; order Christensenellales; family CAG-1252; genus RUG14300. The sequence continues at coordinate 5,349 of JAFTOZ010000106.1, forward strand.
ATTTTCCAATAAACTCACAATTTGGATTTCCATATTGCACTCCTTTTTGGCAGTTCACCACGCGATCTCTGCCACCTCATACTATACCAAAATCTCACCCTTTATGCGGTTTTTTGATTTGTTCTCCTTTGTCTTACTCCTCCTATTTCCAGAGGAACAGGGTTTTCATTACCATCGTACGTCCACTCTCCTGCCCAGCACACAGGTCTATTTTCGCCGTTCCAATCGCTATCCCAACCGGAAGGTTGGCTCTCTGCCTCGCAAAAAATGTATGCCCCACAGGAGTAAAAAACGCCCTTGCCGACACTTGTCACGCTTTCGGGAATAACAATCAAGTTGATGCGGCAATCATAGAACGCATAGGCTCCAATACTGATCAGACCGTCGGGCAGGGTGATCGAAGCGAGGCGATAGCAATCGGCAAAGGCTCTCTCTCCAATACTGATCAGACCGTCGGGCAGGTTGATCGTGGTGAGGTCGTGGCAACCTTCAAAGACGCGATCGCCAATGCTCGTCATGCTGTTGGGCAGGTTGATCGTGGTGAGGTCGTAGCAACCGTAAAAGACTTGCTCACCAATGCTCGTCAGGCTGCCTGGGAGGGTGATCGAGGTCATTTCGCAGAGAGAAAAGGCTCGCGTGCCAATGCTCGTCAGACCCTCGGGGAGGGTGACCGAGGTCATATCGCAGCCATAAAAAGCATACGCGCCTATGCTTGTCAGACCGTCTGGGAGGTTGATCGAGGCGAGGTTGTAGCAACCTTCAAACGTTCTATCTCCAATACTTGTTAGGCTGTCCGGAAGAGTGATCGAGGTGAGGCTCGTGTTTTGGTTGAATGCGCTGTCTCCAACCTTGACAACGATATACGTTTCCTCATTTTCCGATACCGAAGAAGGAACGGCTATTTGGGCTGCCTTCGCATAGTAGCCTTCGACAGTTGCCTTGCCGTCTTTTATTCCGTATACAAATCCATCTTTAGTAAATACCGCCGTTGCCCCCCATACGACAGGTATTGATGTGGAATCCCAACCAGAATCCCAATCAGAATCCCATTCTGAGGGATTGCTTTCCACCTCACAATAGACCGTAAGTCTCGAGCATCTGCTGAATGCTTTGCGCCCCACGTCGGTCACGCTATCGGAAATAAAAATCGAGGCGAGACTGTAACACCCCTCAAAGGCTGCGGCACCGATACTTGATACACTGTCCGGAATGTCTACCGAGATGAGCTGGGCGCGATCTTCAAATGCGCGATCTAAAATACCCGTGACCGCATAGGTCGTTTCATTATAGGATACGGTAGCAGGGATCGCTATCCTCGTGGACTTTCCATTGTATCTGCTAACTTTTGCTTCGCCATCTTGGATTGCGTACACAAACCCCTCTTGTTTAAAGGCGAAATCTATATCCCATACGATCAATCCATAGGTACTGGTACTCCATGAAGAGTCCCAACCCGAAGGTTTGCTCTCCGCTCCACAATAGAAATCAGCCCTGATGCAACTCGCAAAAGCATCTATGCCGACAACCCTCACGCTTTGGGGGATAAACACCAAGGTAAGGCTTCTGCAACCCCGAAATGCATAATTGCCGACGGTTATCATACTATCGGGCATCGTTACCGAAGTAATGTGGGTGCACTCTTTAAAGGCGTTCTGATAGATCGAGGTGACAGCGTAGTCCGTTCCGTCCAAAGAAACAGAAGACGGAATCACCACGTCGGTTTTAGTGCCAACGTATCCAAATACGGTTGCGTTGCCATCTCTAATTCCGTAGGTCAATCCTTCTTCTTCGAAAAGAGCAGCTACCCCCCATAATACAGATCGGTTGTTATACTGCCAAGAATCATCCCAACCAAGGGGTTGGGTTTTCGTCTCGCAACAGATCGTGAGGTTGCTACACCCGTAGAAGGCATAGGTACCAATATCCGTCACGCTGTCGGGGATTGCCACCGACGTGAGGTTGGTATCGTCACGGAAGACGTTTTCGCCAATTCTGCTGACCGTATAGGTAACTCCGTTTTCGGACACCGTAGAGGGAATCACCACGTCGGTTTTAGTGCCGTTGTACCCAGCCACAGTTGCCTTGCCGTCTTTTACTCCGTATCGAAGTCCGTCTTTCTCAATAGTGGCAGTTGCTCCCCACGCAACAGGTCTTTTGTCATAATTCCAAGATTGAGACCAGCCTGAAGACTTGCTGTCCGCCTCGCAATATACGGTCACATTCTCGCACCCGATGAAGGCTGCTCTGCCCACTGCCAACACGGTTTCGGGAACAAAGACCGACGTGAGATCGGGGCGATACCTGAAGGCTTGCGCACCGATTTCAGTAACGGTGTAGATTAATCCTTTTTCAGATATCGTAGCAGGAATCACTACGTTAGTTTCCGTGCCACAGTAGCCACCCACCATTGCCTGTTTGCCTTTCAGGGCATAAACGAATCCGTCTTTCTCAACGATGCCGGATACGCCAAAAACAACCGGCGCATTGCCGTTCCATTCATACTCCCAAACATCTAAGCCATTAGCCCTGAGATAAATGGTTAAATTCTTGCACCCATAAAAGGCACGGTCACCGATACTCGTCACGGTTTCGGGAACAAAGACCGAAATAATGCTGGAGCAATTTAGGAAAGCGTTTTCTTGAATGCTAATCACGGGTTTACCCTTATATTGTATTGGAATTATCACGTTGGTTGGCTCTCCAACGTATCCCGATACCTCGTACCCGCCTTCTATTTTGGTATAGGTAATGATACCTATACTCGCTCCGCACGTGTCGCATTTATAGTCAAGATCCGAACTTTCGCATATGTGGAAATCTTCATCGCAACCAACAAGAATTGCCGTCAATGTTCCACACAGTAATAGGATAATCAAAATAGATAGAATCTTTTTCATTTCCACACTCCTTTCCGATCTCGACAAACCGCACGATGGGCTTGATTCAATGGGGGGCTGCCGCTTTTCATAACGCCATTTTGGGTGTTCTCGCCGGCTCTCAGATATATATACTGTACCATAATAGGTGCTTATAGTCAATACTAGATAAAAACCGCACCATAGAGTGCGGTTTTTTCGTTTGGAATTTACTTGGGTGCGCTACCTCTCACGTTTGCTCGGGGAAATTGGAGGTTTAGTGCAGGAGAATATAGCCCAGCGAGGTGATAGAGCCACCCACTTCCTCGTCAAAGTGCAGGGTGTGCAGGCTATATCGGCGAATGATTCCCTTTTGCAGGAGCCGTTGTTCCCACTCTTTGCGCTCCTGGCGGTTTTTGTTCTTGCATTTGTCCACAAAGATTCCCCAATCGTCGTCTATCAATAGGTCGGGGACGGTTTCCCTCTCGGGGTGGGGGTCAAAGATCAACACTCGCTCGGCGGCACGGCGCATAAACAGTTGGCGCAGGGCGTCTATTATCGCCAATTCCCTCTCGCCAAAGAGATAAAACTTGCGATCTCCCTCGATACGCACGTTGGAGGAAAAACGTACCTCGGCGGTATGGCGGTTGACGGTGATGGTTTTGTCTTCCACCTGCAAAACACACTCGGTCGGCGTGACGGTGAAGTAGTTTTCACTCAGATAATATAGCGAGCGGAAAGAAAGCGCGTCCTCGTCGGTGGGTACGACAAGCGCGTCGTGGGGGAGGAGTGCCACCTCGGGAAGCGCCAGGATAAAGCGCCCGTTGGTAAGTTGGTAGCCACACGCAGCAAAGAACGCAGAAGAGATAGGATTGGCACCCTCTTTGCGCAGGGAAATGCGCCCACTACCCGTATTTTGGGCGTACAAGCGCAGATAGCCAAGCAACGCTTTGGCGGCTGCGGAAACCTTCGTCTTGCTCCGTCCTTCAAAAACACATAGCTCGTAGACGTATATCTCTTTGGCGTAGCGCTCACCCAACGGATAGAAACGGTCTATGCACATACAGGAGCCCACCACCTGTTCGCCGTAAAAAGCAAGAGCGTAGTGATAGGCGTAGAGATAGTCCACGTCGGGGTCACGGTAGATCAAATAGCAATCCTCCTCGTTGAGGTTGAAAAAGTCGTAGATGTCACCGGTGGCGGCAGCTTTGACGAGATAGTTACCTTGCTCGTAGACAACGGGTTGATAGTGCCTCATATCCTTCCTTATTTAGTCGTTGCGCAATCCCTTGGGATAGTGATTCTTGCCCTGGTAGTCGGTGGCTTTCACGCCGCCCAGCGGACAACCCATCACCTCTACCACACCGTAGCCGGAGGGGTGGGAAACCTCGATGGTATCGCCGTGCAGATACGCCGCCGTACGTGCGTCCTCAAGAGATAAATGGGTATGGTGGAGAAAACGGTCGGCCAAGCACTTGAAAAACATATGGTGGGGCACAAATCTGCCCTTTTGCACGCTACCCAATTTTACACCGTAGGTCAATAGCGCAAACTGGGGCACAGCACAGGGGTTAGGCAGGTAAAACAAGTTCTCTCCGATCCGCCAAACCGAATCCAGATCCAGATGGGTCAAATTCTCTTTTGCAAAAGATTGCACGAGTTTTCTTTCCGCAGACGTCAGCGGAGAGGGGAGTTTGGGCTTGGGTGGAGCAGGGGTGGGCGTCACGCGCTCCAGCACCGCCACAAAGTGGCCTTCGCCTGCGCCCAAATGGGGATAGAGCCGTCTGGATAGGGGTTGACCTACGCCCTCTGCGGTGGCTTTTTGAACCCCCTCTTTGGTGCTGATTTGGCAAAAGTCGCCGCTATCCAGCATATACTGGACGGCTTGCTCGTTTTCTTCGGGCGCAAAGGTGCAGGTACTATATACCAGTTTGCCGCCTTGGCGCACGCACCGCATAGCACAGTCCAAAATCTGTCTGCCACGGCTTTGGCAAAGGGCAACGTTGCCGGGATTCCACAGCGCTACTGCCTGCGGATTCTTGCGAAACATTCCCTCGCCCGAGCAGGGTGCGTCTACCACCACCAGGTCAAAGGCGGCGCCAAAAGTATCTGCCACCGCACTTGGCGCAAGACTGGTGACGAGCGCGTTGGCAATGCCCATTCGCTCTACGTTGCCAAGCAAAATCTTGGCTCGTCCCAGGTCAATTTCGTTGGCGACCAACACACCCTTGCCTTGCATATGGGCGGCAAGTTGGGTGGTTTTGCCACCGGGTGCGGCGCACAAATCCAATACCATACCCCCTTGTGGCACCTCTACCGACGCTACCGTGAGCATAGCAGAGGGATCCTGCATATAAAAAGCACCTGCGTGGTGCAGGGGGTGCTTGCCACTTGGCGCAAGGTTTGCAAAATAGCCGTATGGCTCGTAGCCAACCGGAGTAAGCTCCACACCCAGCGCCGTAGCAAGAGCCTCCGGCGAAAGGAGGGTGGGATTGCAGCGCAAAGCCACCGCCTTGGGTTGCTCCAGGGCGGCACAAAAAGCAGAATATTCCTCTCCAAGCAGGCGTTGCATACGCTCTGCAAACGCAATGGGAAGTTGCATACCGTACCTCAAAATTACTATACCATAACCGCAGGACAAGAGCAAGCGGATTGCAATTTTTGCCTCTTTTTGCCGTAAATATGGGCTTTGGCACTCACGCGCGCTTGTCTACACAACATTTTGCAAGATTTCGCTGTTGATTTTTGCGTGCGCGTGTGGTATAATTAAAAAAGCGCATGCAAATTCAAATGAAAGGAGCTTCTATGAGCCGTTTTATTTTTATCGAGTGGACTTCCGACTATTTCTTCTATTTTATCGACCACGTAGAAGGGGGCGACACTCCCTCCGTATATATTCCTCGCTTGGTAGAGTCCAAGTTGCAGAATCGAGTCAAATTAGAGAGGACCGAAACCGAAAAGTGCATTTTTAGCTTAGCAGAGGGCGAGAATGCCCAACAGGTATTGGACGATCTGAACGAAGCGCTTGCGCCTATTGCCGGCGACGGCCTGCAGGTCCGCCTTGAAGACGAGGAGTTTGAAGCCTTTATGGCACAGATTGACGAGCTTTTGGAGAGCCTTGAGGAGGAGGACGAGGAAGAAACCAAACAAGACACCCCCACCGAGGAGGAGAATGCCGCAAAAGAGGCCGAGGAGCGTGCCCGTCCCTTTGCCGCCGCGTCCAGCCTGTTTACCTCGGCAGGTAGCGGATTCCGCCCCGGCAAGAAGTCTGCACCTGCGCCCTCTCGAACCGAAACCCCCGATAGCGGAGAGAAAAAGTCCATTGAAAAACGCTACGGCGAGTTGTTGGCCGAATTCCAACCCCGCCTGGACGACCTAGTGGGTGCGCCCGAGTTTGTGGACCTCATCAAGGAGACCTTGCACTTGGCTGCCAGCCTGTCGGGCAAATTGGCGGTTATGTTGGAGTACCGTCAGTACCTGCTGGCGGTGGACGCAGGCTACGACGTAGGTGCGTGTATGGATATTTTGGTAGACGCCCTGCGTGAGACGGGTGCATTTGGCGGCCGTTCCCTTGCGGTCAAGCGTTTCAATTTCCCCAGTCCGCGCGACAAGCAAGCGGTGGACTGTATCACCGAATACCTGCACAAGCCCCACTACGGCGAGTTGATTTTGTTGGATATCCGCCTGTGGATGGATTCTTTGCGCTCGGAAGATTTCCGCCATATCTGCCGTATCATTCAATCGTGCGACAAAACCGCATTCGTATTTTGGGTACCCTTTGTGGACAAACCCACCATGGCCAGCCTGGAGGCGGCTATTTCGGACGTATTGGATCTGCGCTCGGTGAGCATTCCGCCCCTTGCGTATGCCGATATCCGCCTGATTGCAGAACGTTATTTGGCAAGCTTTGATATGAGCATGACCGACGAAGCGTGGGACGTGTTCCGCCTGTTGATCCGCAAGGAGCAGGCAGACGGCACCTTCTGGAGCACCTCGTCCGTCAAAAAGGTGTGCCGTGATATGGTGATTCACAAGTTGGTTTCTCTACTGGACCCCGACAAGCGTTCTTTGGTGGAGCTGGCGGACGTGCAGGATATCTGCCCCGTAGAAACCGAGGCACGCAGTTCGGTAGAAATGTTGGACGATCTGGTGGGTATCGACGAGATCCGTGCCCAAATCCAGGGCATCATCAGCCAAATCATTGCGCACCGCCAACACCCCGAGTTGGGCGCACCCTGCCTGCATATGCGCTTTACCGGCAACCCCGGCACCGGCAAAACCACCGTGGCACGCATTTTGGGCAAAATGCTCAAGGAAAAGGGCGTGTTGCGTATCGGTGAATTCTTCGAGCGTAGCCGTCACGACTTGGTAGGTCAGTATATCGGCGAAACCGCACCCCGTACTGCTGCGGTGTGCCGTGATGCGTACGGTTCGGTGCTGTTCATCGACGAGGCCTATGCGCTGTGGCACGAGGATATCGGCGGAAAGGACTTTGGCAAAGAAGCCCTGACGACCCTGATTGCCGAGATGGAAAACCACCGTGACGACCTCATCGTCATTCTGGCAGGCTACACCGACGAAATGGACGAGTTGATGAAGGGTAACTCGGGCCTTGAGAGCCGTATTCCCTTTGAGATTAAATTCCGCAACTATACGCGTGACGAGTTGTACCAAATCTTCTGCAAGTTTGCCTCTAAGGTATTGCCTTGCGACGAGGATCTGTGGCCCGAGGCAAAGCGCTATTTCGACGCCATGCCCGAGGCTATGATTAATTCTAAGGAGTTTGCCAACGCGCGTTTCGTGCGAAACCTCTACGAGCGCACCTGGGCAAAGGCCGCGCTACGTCAACAGTTGGAGGGCAAAGAGGAACTTCGCCTGACCAAGATCGACTTTGCAAAAGCCATCATGGATCCGGAGTTCACCTGCGAACAATCCTCGGGAAAACGTCCCGTTGGTTTCAGTAAAAAATAAGATTAAGGAGGATCTTTATGGATAACAAGCAAAAAGAACTGAACGCAAAGCGTGTGTATACTGCGCTTTGCACCGCATTGGACGAGTTGCATCTGCACTATTCCAAGAATACGTTGGAAAGCGGCTCTATGGTCTGTGATTTCAAGATGGAAAGCGACGACCTGCCCCTTTCGATCCGCATTTTGGTTAGCCCCAGCGCAGAGATTTTGTCCATCTATTCCAGTCTGCCTTTTGCCGCTAAGAAAAACGTGGCTACCGTGGCACTGGCTGTATGCATGATCAACGACCGTTGGACGGTGGGCGGCTACGACTATAACTACGCAGAGGGCGAGTTGCTGTACCGTATCAATATGCTGTTCCACGGCACCACTATCGGCAAGGAGTCCATCAAAGAGGCGCTCTACGCTACCGTTTCCCACGTGGATAAGACCAACGACCTGCTCTATGACGTAGCACGTGGTACCATTGACCTTGAGGGCGTGATGAACCGCCTGGAGAATAAGGAGGACTAAGTATGGATTTAGCAACGAAGAAAGTTTTAGACAATTTCTGTACCGCCATGAATAACTGTGGCTGGAGAAAATACGAGCGTAGAGATGAGGACTGTGCAGTTGTGTTCGGCGTGAACGGCGACGATATCCCCATGCAGTTCTATGCTACTTGCTATCCCAAGACCCAAACCTTCAACCTGTACTCCGGTCTGCCTATGACCATCAACGAGGATAGTCTGTTCGTAGTCAGCGGCCTGATCTGCGTGATCAACCACCGCTTGAACCTGGGCCGTTTCGACCTGAATATCTTCAAGCGCCGCATTGCTTTCCGCGTGGCTGCTTTCTACAAGGATACCGACTTGACCCCTGCATTCTTCGAGGAAATGCTGGGCTTTGCCGCTAACGTAGTGGATAAGTTCAACGATATCATTGCCGACCTCAACGACGGCAAGATTGATTTAGACACCGCTATCGAGCGCGCAATGAGCTAAGTCCAAACCCTAATAACAACAGAAAGAGATAACAAATCGGTTCGTAGCCGAAATGTTATCTCTTTTTCTGTTAATGAAGTTTTTGCTATCGCAAAAGTGAAGTTGCTACGCAGTGAAGTTTGTGCTATGCACAAATGAAGTTAAGTTTGCCCATCACTTCGCCGTCAGGCGAAACTTCATTCACAAAGTGAACTTCACTATCGAAGATAACTTCACTTGCCCAAAGGGCAAACTTAGTTTTAGCGTGTTCTCCGTTAAGGATAACACGCTAACTACAAGTGGCACTTTGCACGAGTTTTTATTTGTCTACGGATACAAGACGGAAGTTTTCAAAAACCGCCAAACTTGGCGATTTGGGAGAATTGGCGGCGAGTGTGGAAAAGTTTGCGGTAGGGCTTGCAGAAATTCAATAAAAGTGATATAATATGATACAAGGGTTTTTCCGCGCGCGTAAGCACGCACTCGTGTTGGAGTAACCAACCGAGCCAGACACCCTGTTGGAGGGATTATGAGAAGACACGCTGAAGCAGAAGCAATGGCAACCGAAGAAAAAGCACCGAAGCGCCGCGGTATGAGCAGGCGTATGATTTGTTGCACCGTTTGTCTGATTGTTTTCGTCGTATTCAATGCGGCGCTGATTGGCGGCGCGGTTTTGGCATTCAACCACTTTGTCAGCCCCTATATCGGCGGTGTGAAGTTTGGTGAGGTGATCTCTTTGCTGAGCGGTATCTCTACCGGCGCCAAAGAGGACAAGGTCGTTACTGAGGGTTATGCCGAGGAGGACCTCGACCGTTTCTATGCCGAGCTCAATACCAAGCTCTACCAACACGTCAAGACGGACGCAGAGTTGGAGGCGGACTACAACGCCCTTCCCCAAGAGGAAAAGGACGCGATTTCGCCCGAGGAATATTTTGCAAAGAACAAATACACCATCACGATTTCCAAGATTATGGAAATACTGCCCCAGCTCGACCAAGGAGAATCGGGCGGTGCAGGCGGCGAGATGGCGTCGCTTAGCGACCGTCAACGTGAGGCGGTAGATAACTACGTGCGTAGCCTGGAGGCCAGTACTGACGTTGGTGACGGTACCGAAACGGGCACCGAAAACGAGGCGCTGACCGCTCTTCTGAAGGAGTTGGAGTTTGATTTCAGCCCCATCTTGGACTACGATCACACCGCAGACGGCGAGGACGAGGCGCTGACTACCTTCCAAATCGACGGCAAGCAAATCGGCGCGTTGGTCAACGACGTATTGACGGCGCTGTTGGATACTGCGCTGCAACAAGCAAATAATGCAAGCGGCGAGGGCGCAGAGAGCACCGGCGGTATCGACCTGTCGGGTCTGCCTCTTTCTGAGTTTTTCCGCGTGCCCCAGGTGATTCTTTCCTACGCTAACGAGCGTCCCGGTGCGGGTGCAGAGCAATCTGTGGTAGATGCCTACGAAAAGAGCGTGTTTATGGCGCTCACTCTGCAACTCAAGATTCACGATTTCCTCAATCACGAGGCGGTGACGGCAATGTTCAGCGACACGATGGCCTCTATGGGTGCGCCCGAGCAGCTGAACGGTATCGTGCCCGGCTTTATCAAGGGTCTTTTGCCCAAGCAACTCTTCCTGACGGTGGGTATCTATCCCTTGGACAACACGCGCGACCTGTACGTGCGTTTCAATTCTATGAACGACAAGCAGGTGGGGATCCTGTCCAAGGTAGTCAACTCTTTGACCGAAACTATGGGATTCTCCCTCCTGCCCGAAGAGGGCACCGAGGGTGAGGGACCCCAGTACGACGTACCCGAAGACGCATCTTTCCTGACTCAAGTCAACGCGATGGTGGGCGGTCTGCTGCAGGGTGTGACCGAGACCGTGCCGGTGAGTTTCGTGCCGGTTGGCGAAGAGGGCAACCGCGCAGGTTTGCGCCTGGCGCATATCCAAATGTTGCTTTCCCTCATGGGTATCTATAACCCCGAGGATATCGAAAATAGCGTTACTCCCCACGCGTTCCTGTCTACCTTGAAATGTCTGTTGGACGAAAAGAAGGCGGAGTTGGGCTATACCGAGGAGGATTTGGATCTATTGTATGCCGAGCTGGAGGCAAAGTACGGCGTCAACAAGGAGTATTGGGAGGAGCACAGTCTACTGGAGGAGGACGCTATCAACGACCTGCCTGCACAGATTGCTATCAGCAACGTAGACTTCAACCAACCCAGTAGCGTGATGCGTGTCAACCTCTACGATAGCCAACTTGCCGCACTGGTAGCTGACGCTATCGAAAACGGTCTTTTGACGGCAGGCTCGGGCGAGGTGGCGGCTGCCGCAGAGGGCGAGGGTGCCCCTGCCGGCGACAACGTACTGCTCGATGCGCTCCACTTCAAACAAATCAATATCGAATTGGTAGAAACCGATCCCGTCAAGGGCGAGCTGTACCGTGTGGGTGCCGTAGCGTCCATCTCTCTTGCCGACCTGATGGGCGCATTCCTGGCAGAGGGCGACAATCCTATCGTGGAGACCCTGGCAGAGGCCCTGCCCGAGGGGATCACGTTGGGTATCAATCTCTATATCCAACAAACGGGTAGCGGTGAGGACTTGGTGCGCGTTATCGGTGCCGAAACCGGACACGATACCGGGGTCGTCATCAACAAGTTCGACGAGCAATACAGCAAGAAATCCCTGGACACCATTATGCTGATGGTCTCCAGTTTGGGCGACAGTGAATTGAGTTTGGACGACTTGACCACGCAAATCGAGGATGTGTTTGCCCAGATCTTCGACCTCATCAGCGAGAATCTCTACTGTGAGGTAGAGTTGCACGAGGACGAGTGGCAAGGAGACACGCACGGCGCTCTGCAACTGCCCTCTCTGTATGAGTTGGTGCGCGGCTTCAGCAAGCGTTTCGTTGCAGAAAGCGAGGGTGCCTTAACAGACGCAGACGTGTTGAGCGTAGACGAGATTCAAGATTTGTTCAAGGTGGTCTATAACTACCACGAATACGCTCCCTCTACCTACGTGGGCACACCTGCCGACGCGGTGTTGAGCGAGTTGCAAGACAAGTATTATCTAAACACCCAATTTACCGCCGAGGAGTTGTTTAACGGCAATATTGCCGAGCAAATTTCAGCAGACAGTTTGCGCTTCAACCCCACCGCAGACAAGGTGGGTCTCTATACCGACACACGCGTCTTGTCCGAGTTGAACGTAGCGATCCAAGGCGGTGCTTTGGCACAACTGATCAACGATAGCGGTATGTTGGACGAGCTGACGGGTGGCTCGGTGGCGGCAGCAGGAGAGGGCGCGATGGATTCTCTCATCAAGTCTGTATCCGTCGTCAACTGCGAATTTGTCAAGGAAGACTTGGACGACAACGGTACCGCAGACGGCTTGGCGATCAAGTTGATTTTGCGCGCCGTATTCAAAGAAGAGTCGGTAGCAGCAGCCGGCGAGGGCGAAGGAATGAGTTTCTCGGTGGAGCAATTCCTGACCGAGGATATCTATCTTAGCGCTCGCGTTTTGCTGGACGCCGAGGATTATAGCCATACGGCACGCTTCCACACCGA
>JAFTOZ010000107.1 GCA_017463565.1 Clostridia bacterium
AAATGCTCCTTCCACACAATATAGTGTTTATAACGAGGAAAAGTGGATCTCCCGTGCATTTTTATATAGTTCAAATCTCTCTGTCCGCACCTTTTGTTCGCTTTTTGTAGCAGTATAAAACAAATAAAAGCACACTGGAACTTTTGGCTTTTTCGGGCATAAAAATAGAGTCGGAGCAGCATTTTCAGCCTCTCCGACTCCTGATTTTATGTCATTTCCCTTAATTTAGCGTCATTTTGCCTCAAAAACGCCCAAAAACATGAAAAACGAACTTTTATCCGGTAGACAAAAGTTCGTTTTTTGTTGCTGGAAGTGAAGAGATTTGAACTCTTGTCCGCGATAGAAATCACACCGCTTTCTACATGCTTAGTGTGGTGTTTTATTGTCGGATCCGGACGCCCACCCACAGGCTTCCTTTCCCAAGTCACTCAATTCCGTTCCGCACCGCGTGACGGGATGCAGCTCGGTTCCCTACACCTTGTTGATGCCGAGGTCTGCCACAGTAGGCTCAGCAGCTCGACAGTCCGCATTAAGCAGCGAACGCTAAAGTTTGATTGTTGTCGTTTCTTTTAACGAATTTCCGTTTTAACGAAGACGAGCCTTCGGCATGCTTACCTTGCCCTTTCGTACCGTGTCGAATACCGGAACACTCCCAAGGTACAGATAGTATAGACGAATTTCTCCAAAATAGCAACCCCCACGACGGGGTTTCCACAAATTTCCTACCTAAAGCGGCAGGTAGACCGCCACCAAAGTGCCGTGATCGGGCTTGCTATGCACCTGCACCGTCCCCTGCGACAGCTCCACGATACGCTTCACCATCGCCAGACCCAAGCCGTTGCCCTGTGCCGAGCGCGAAGTATCCCCCTGGTAGAACTTATCAAAGATATGCGAGCGGGTCTCCTCGCTCATACCGATTCCGTGATCCGCAATCTGCACCACCGCATATTCTCCCTCTCGGGCAAGGCGCAGATCCACCGTGCCACCCCGGTGCGAAAACTTAATGGCATTACTGATCAGATTACTCCACACGGTAGCGAGCATCTCCTCGTTTGCGTTGATACTCAGGGAGCACAAGTCGATATTCCATTCGATTTCTCTCTCCGTCCACACACGCTCCTGCGCCAACACCGCGTGCCGCAGCTGCTCGTCCAGGGAAAAGGGTGTCTTATCCAGCGAGGAAGTGTTTTCCAGCTTGCTCAACTTGAGGATATTGGTCGTCAAACCGTTCAACTGCTCCACCGCCTGCTTGATCCCCTCCGCACAGGCCAACCGATCCTCCTCCGACAGATTGGGGGTAGACAGCAATCCGCTATACCCCAAAATGGTAGTCAAAGGGGTCTTGAACTCGTGCGACACGTTGGCGATAAAGTCGTTTTTAAAGGTTTCTATCTTAGACAAATGCTCCACCATCTCGTTGAAGTGCACAGTCAACTGCCGCATCTCGTCCGAGCCGCCCGAGGGCACGATTCGCACCTCCATATTGCCACGGGCAACCTGCTCCATTGCCGCGTGCAGCTTATGGATAGGGCGGAACATAGAGCGTGTCGCAAAAAAGGTAAACACGGTACCGGTGATGAGCATCACGAGCAAAAGCGCAACCGAGGCAAAGAAAGGACTGATCAACAGCGCATAGATCTTCGCCTCGCCCACCAAATCAATCACCAAAATCATACCGCCCGTCAACAGCACGGCGGCAAAGGAAAACCCCATAAAGATATTATAGACAAAGCGGATATTGGTCGCGTACCACAACCGCTTTCCCTGTTTGGGCATAGAAACCCGCTTCTTGGGCGGCTTTAGTTTTGGAACCTTGGTGACTTTCTTCATAGCTTGACTGCCTTATACCCCAATCCACGCACCGTTTCAATAGAAAAGTCCGGATTTGCACGGAATTTATCCCGCAATCTCGTGATATGCACGTCCACCGTGCGCTCCATCGACTCGCTGGTAAGGCCCCAGATCTCGTCCATCAATTGGCTGCGTGTAAAGATCTTTCCGGGGTAGGACAGCAACTTAAAGAGCAACAAAAACTCCTTCTGCGGCAGTTCCAACACCACGCCCTCACGGCTGACGGTCAGCGCATCGTGATCCATCACGGTCGTGCCCACCACCAGTTTATGCTCGTTGCTGATCTGCGCGCGGCGAAGCAGGGCCCCCACGCGCAAAATCATTTCCCCAATATCAATGGGCTTCACCATATAGTCGTCCACGCCCACCTGAAAACCGCGTTGCTTGTCCTCAAACTTGTCCTTCGCAGTCACGAACAGGATGGGCACGTTATTCCCGCTTTGGCGCAGCTTGTGAGCCAACGCATAGCCGTCCATACCGGGCATCATAATATCACTCACCACCAAATCCACCACGTTGCTATCCATAATAGACAGCGCACGCTGTGCGTTGTGCGCCGAATAAGCGTGGTAGCCGTGCAGCCCCAGCGCCTTGCAGATCATTTGGTTCAGATTGACGTCGTCCTCAACGACCAGTATTTTGAACATTATTGCTCCTCCGCCTTGCGCTTCATCTCCTCGTAGTGCTGATAGCTACTCACCACGCACTCACTCTCCTCATAGGAATAGTAGGTCTTATAATCAATCGTACCCGAGATCGAGTTGGTAGCCCACTTATCAATGCTCACAAAATACTTAAAGAATCCGTTTGCCCACACCTCAAAGGTCTCCTCCATGGAGGTATAGTTTGCTTTTCGTACCATACTGCTGCCTGCGCGCAGATTTTCCAGGGTTTTCTCGGTCGTCACAGGATTCTCCACGTCCAGCGTCATCGTCACGGTATAATACCCTTCCTCTGCGTTATAACTCACGTGGGCATCTACGATAGTCTCGGGCAGAATATTGATATCCGTCTTGCAGTACAAGGGATCCTGGCTTGCGTGGAAATAGGGTGCGTCCACGTACTTAGCCTCGCTGGGCTTGCTAAAATCAGCAGACCCCTGCCCCGCCTCGTCAATACGGCTGTCGTCCACCTTGATATAGTAGGCCTTGGGCAATCCCAACTTATAATAGGTAGCCTTGCCGTGGCCTGCCGCCATGCTCTTGCTGGGTTGGAAGTCCAACTTATAATACTCGTCCCCATTCTTCACGTCGTACACACAACCGGGCACGGGTATCGCCACCCCCCAAAACTCGGTCGTCACGTTACAAAAACTATACGCCAAGCGGTATGCGCAGGATTGGTCGCGCCGATTGGCACGCTCATACAGCAAATACGCCAACGCCTTCATGCCCTCCGCGTCATTCTCATCCGGCATCACAATGTCCTCCATCAGGGGAAAATCCGCCAAAAAAGGACAGCCGTCGGTGCTCATTGGGGGTACGTAAGAGGGCACTTCCTCATTACAACCCACCAAGCATACGCATACGCCAACACATAGCAATACAAATACAGTCAACCCAATTTTTTTCATAATTCCTCTTTCGTAAGAGGGAGATTATTCTCCCTCTGTTTCACTACTTTCTTCGCTACTTTCCTTCTCGGCAGGTGCCCTCTTCAGCGATTCCACAATCCGCTCGTGGCGCAACTCACGTGCCACACTCTTCGTCATACGGCGGCGGCGAGCAAGCACCACACCCAAGATAGCACCAACCGCAATCAGTACGATTCCACCGACGGCACAGCCCACCACGATACCCAGGTTCTCCTCCAGGGCCATCGCCAAGCGGTCAGAGAAGGAATCGTCGTAGATCACGTTCTGCACGCCACCCGTCATAGGCAGGGTCGCATCCTCTGCCGACTCACCCTCAGCAGGTGTCAACAGCAGCACGTGGCTCTCGTCCTCCACGTAGGCGTACCAACGGCCGTTATCCTGCACGTAAGGAGCCAAGCTGTACACGCACTCACCCTCCACAAAGCTTTCCACCGTAAAGCGCAGCGCAAATGCCTCGTTGATTTGGATATAGGTATCCGCCTCCGCACGCTCCACCGTCAAGGTATAGCCCTCAATCGCCATACCGTTGTCATCGTATGCCTGCACGGTAAATCCAATGGTAGGTTTGGACTTGCTGTCTGCGGCAAACAGGCGCACGTTCGTCACCACCACACGGATGGGCAAGATCTCAAAGTACACGCTAAACTCCAGATCCAGGTTACTGTCTGCCGAGTGAGGCAGATATCCCTCCTCCTCCCCGACCATCGTACCGATTGCCAAGGAAGAAATACTTCTTGCCTGGATACTCAACAACTGCATCAAAGCCTGCGTTCTCGCAAGGTCGCTCTCGGGCATCATCTCTGCCAAACGCTCCTGGATATACTCGGGTAAGGTGCTCTCGTCCACGTAGAAGTACCAAGCGGCACGAGGATCGCCAAAGCTCACCGCGCTACCCTCAAACTCGCTGAAGGTACCCGTCTCATCGTAGTAACCGCCGGCAGCCTCCACGTCCAGCGAAATGGCACGGATGGTATAACTACCCCATTGATACTCCAAGGTATAGTTGTCCAGAATGTCTGCGTCTGCGTTCTTCTTCGCAATCAGCTTCAACTCAACGGGTCGATAGGTATATTGACCCACGCCTGCGCGGATATCAGGACTCGTCCACTCCTCTACCACCTTGGTAAACTTATTGGCGTCCTTGCCTACCCAACCGCTCACGTTCAACACGGATGCGCTCAATCCACTCAGCAAATCGCTCGTATCGTAATCACGCGTAAAGTCTTGCGGGCGCACGGTCAGTACGGCAGGCACGATGGTATAGTTTTGTGTGGTACGGTCCACTACGAATTGCACGGCAGCCGACAACGCTTGTTGATTCACACCCTTTGCGTAGCTAACCTCAAAGGCCAACTCGTAGTAGGTACCCACAGACTGCACGTCCTCGCCAAAGTAACCCAGCTTGATCTGGAACAGATCTGCCACACTCTTGCCGGTAATGGTGCGGATACGCTCCGCCACCTCTTGGTTCATCACCAGCGTATACGGCATGCTCTGCATCTCGCTGCTACCGTAGGCAAAGATACCCGTACCGGTGCGCTTGATGGTCACTACTCTTGCGGTAATGGGATAGGTATATCCCTCCAGGCGGTCAGAGGTCAGCAGATAGCAATGAGACACGTCCGAGTTTCCGCGCATCACCTTCGCCGACACGGCGTATTCGCCTACCCACTCGCCGGCCTCACGCACCAACACCAAGCGGTCGCCGCTAGCCAACCACGAGTTCACAGCAACACCCTCAATGGGGGTATCTGCCGAAGCAAAAGTCTTACCCAGCGCAGAAGTCACACGGTAGGTCACGGGACGTCCGCTCACCGTCAGCACGGGGTTCACTTCCTCAAACACGTATCTGCGCAGACCCGACTCGTCAATCTCCGGCGTTGCGCCCGAGGTATCCGCCAGGCAGAAGTTGCGGTTCGCCGAATCAAAGGCATAGCGCAGACCGTACGTACCGGGAGCCACGTCCGCAAAGGCAACCGCACCGCCCTCTGCAAGTGCAGCCACAGGGGTCAGATAGACCGCCAGATCGGCCAACACGTCCGCATAGGTTCCCAGGTTCAAATATCCTTCCATTTCGGCGTAATCTGCCTCGCTCAGGCTAAACAGACTACCCTCGTGCCACAACTCGTAGCGGATTGCGCCCAAATTGTCGCCGTACACCAGATCCATACCCACTACACGCACGCTGATGGGGGTTGCCACCACGCTCATCATCGCCTGCTCTTGCGAGATACGGGGCTCAAAGTTAGCCAGAGCCTGTGCATTGGGATAGATACGGTAGGTACCCACGGGCTTGATCTGATAAGCATAGCGCAGAATTCCCTCTGCATCCGTCCAAATGCTATCCCCTTCGATATACAGCAGTTGCGCAGCACGAATGGCCTGTTTGTCTGCCTCGGTCAGCACCACGCCCTCCTCGGGCACGTAGTTATTCAAATACTCGTTCACGTTGAAGGACACCCAGCCGCCACCGCCACGCTGGCCAAACTGTGCCAGATAGTCCACGCTAAAGTCGCTCACGATCAAGTTCAGCACCTGCTTGTTGATGGTGCCCACGTAGGGCTCGTCGGTAGCGTTGCCGTTGCTATAACGGTACAAAATACCTTGCGGCAACACGTAGTCCACGCTAAACAGACAGTCGCTGTTCAAAGTAGCCGAATCCAGATAGGAGCCTTCCTTCACGATCAAGGTCCAGGTACCTGCGTTTGCAGTCGGCACACCGGCAATAGGATCGTAATATTGCAATCCCACGTTTGCCCAGGACAGTTGATCGGCATACGCCTCGTCCTGCGGCGCAAAACCGCCAAAGGTCAAGGACTTGATGATGGCGTCGGGACTACTGTTATATTTGCGCTCGGTCAAACGGATATCCTCAAAGTAGAGCATACGAGGCTCGATACGGAAGCCAAGACCCTCCGACAGACCCACGATTTTGCCCTCGCGCAAGATGGTGAATTTCACCTCGTAACCGCCTGCGTGATAGGGATATGCGTCCTCCTCGTCAAAGCTTACGTCAGAGTCTGCCAGGAACAAACGCTCACAGGTATATTCAGCCCCTGCAATCTCGTTCATGATCTCCTCGGGCAGAGTCAAATAACCGTTCAACTCCTCACCCGTCATATCACCGTAGGTGATGGATTGCCAGGTAGAGGTAATTTGCAGATATTCTGCCTTGATATGAATACTCTCGTCCAACGCCTTGATATCCACCAACAGGCTATCAAAGCTTTCCTCTGTCACGGCAGACGAGGTATAACTGAATCCCTTGAACAGATAACCGGGCACGTGGCTGGTAAACTCAACCTTTGCACCTTCTGCCTCGTCCGTCCACCAGTAGTAGGTGGTGGTCGTCAAACTACCCACGACCAACTCCTCTGCGATACCTTCAATATCTACGTATACGGTATAGCAAGGCAGGAAGATAGCCGTCACGTCGTGGGTACAGGTCGCATCAAACAACACCTCGTATCCGCCCTCGTCCACCAGATAGTCCACGTCACCCGATTCGGTGTGCGCGATATAACGGTGCAGACGGTACTCGTCCAGATCGTGCGCCACAAAGGTAAAGCGTGCGCCCGTCGAGTTCACTTGGATATACGCATCGCGGCCCAGGGTGTTGTCCACCACCATCAGTCTTGCGCCGTGTGCCAAGGGCACACCGTCCACCGCAAAGGGTTGCTCACTTACGATCCAGGTATTGTTCACCTCGCCCTCGGTCAACCAACCGCCTGCCGCCAAGGTCACGTCGTGCGCCACCTCCAGCGCCAGGTTCGAAACGCTACCGCTTGCCGTCAGTTGGATAGGACCGCCTGCAGGCAGGATCATATCCGCCAGGCTGATACTGTAGAAGTTGCCCTCCAAACGTCCGCCAAAGGAGCCCAACACCAGATCTTCTGCGCCAAGCGCAATATCTGCCACCAGGTGGAAGGTCAGGCCTGCGCCGCTGAAGTTGCCCACCGCCAAAGCTTTCGCAAGGTGGTTCCATTGTGCCACCGTGCTCATATTCTTGTCGGCAAACATTGCCTGCACGCGCACGTCTTCCGCCAGGGCAGATGCGCTCAACACGCCCTCCGACACGTCCAAGCCCTCTACTTCCTCCGTTTGATAACCCAGGAAGTATTGCCCGGCGGTCGGGTCAGCCACAAAGCGCACCCAATTCTCGCCCTCCGTCATTTCGCTTGCTACGTTGCCCTTAGAGTAGCGCAATACGTGCACGCCCTCGGGCAAGGTATATGCCAAACTGTCGGTCAAATCAGCTTGGTGCAACCACCATACTTGCTCGTAGGTAGCGCCAAGCCGCCAATTCACTTGCTCCGCCACCGAATAGATCACGGTATGCACGAAGCGTACGTCATCTTCCTCTGCCAGCACAAAGTTCTCCACCTGCGCTTGCAGCTTCACGATCACGTTGGAAATCTCCGCGAGGTCGCTTGCGCCCAACAGGGTTTGTGCCGAATGAGCCACGGTCAAGGTATGACCCTCACCCGACAGGTTCACAGCGCCACTAAGCGGACGGAAGCCCAAAGGCAGAGTAATGTCCTCCGCCAGCACGGTTGCGCCGGCATAACCGTGTGCCAAAGCCACGGCATACGCCTCCAACTCGGCACTCGTGCGGATCTCATCGGTTGCACGAGCGGTATAAGTGCCGCCATCAGCGGTCGAGGCAATCACGTTATAGTCGGGATTGCAATACACCTCTCCCTCCTTATGCAGCAGCACAAAGCCACCGTCCGTAGGCAACAGAGTCAGTTGCACCTGACCGTCCTCAAGGATACTTGCCTCCACCGTAGCGGTTGCGTCCTTCAACAGCACGTTCAGACCAACCACGGATTGTGCAAGGGTCGGCGCTACCAACCACACGTGCGACAGCACGCCGCCACCTGCATTGGCAAGGGTTGCATTCTCCATTTCGGTGGTAATCACCACCGATTCCAGGGTTGCCGTACCGTACAGGGTCTTGACCGCCACGGTCGGCACCGTGATATACGTATGAGACAAGCCGCCGCGCAGACCCTCAAACAAAGGAGATTGCAAGCTGAGCGTATGTCCGTTGCCCTCGATATGACCGTCAAACAGACCGCCACACAATCCCTCGGGCAGGCTCAGGTCCTCGTTGAGTTGGAAGATACCGCCCTCGTAGGTAAAGCCGTACAGCGTACCCTCCAATAGACGCTCCACGTCCTCTGCGCTATCCAGGTCCGCTTGAATGAAGCGCACCACCATCACGTTGCTACCGCCCGTCAACAGGTGGCGAGCGTCCGTCTTGGTATGCTCAGGCAGTTGCAACTCATCGCCTACGGGCTGATACCAACCGCTGAAGTATGCGCTTTCCGAAGAAACGGCAGTTGCATACAACGCCTCAGCACCCACGCGAGCAAAGTCGATCTCGCCCTCGCCCTCAATCAAGATCACACCGGTACCTGCGCTCAGAGCGTTGGCACGGTTATCGTAGAGGGTCTGGTTGTGGGTCAGTACGTACACGTCGTCCACACCGTAGTTCAACTCACCGTAGTTATCCATCAAGCGGCCGTCCGTGCCTTCCTCAACCACGACCACACGGGTCAGTTGACCGGTAGAAGAAGCATCCAACAGGAAGTATCCCTCCGACAACTCGGTCAGGTCAAATACAATCTCCGCTACGTTTGCCTGCAAGCTACCCAAAGCAGCACGCTTCACGGTAGGCGCGGTAGCAGCCTCCTCGCCGCCTACCACCTTCAGGGTATGGAAGCCACCCAACAGGTTACCCTTGAATGCGGCGATGGTTTGCAGACGGTCTGCGTCAATGCTCATATCCGCAGTCAGAGTAAAGGTCTCCACCCTACCTGCATCGTTCAAGCCCTTATATTCCATCTCAATCAGGGCCAACAACACCTCCAAATCTTCGGTATTTGCCAGGTTGGTAGACAGGAATTCGGCGGTAAAGGTAGCGTTGCTTTCTGCATAATCCGCCACGGTAGAGAACACCTCGCCCGACAGATTCAACACCGTCTTGGTATCCGACCAGTCAGCAAAGGCAATTCCCTCTGCCTCGGCGGTCACCGCGCGGAATGCCAACACAGGCTCTTCCTTCGCCACTTCCACACGGCCTGCGCCGTGTACGATTATCACGCTATATGCGTTCAATCCCGAGGGGTTACCTGCCATACTGGTACGGCTGATAATCCACACGTTACTATTTGCCTTGGCATTTTCGCCTAGGGTAGCAATGGGAGTAGACAGACTCACGCCGTCCATCATATACACCACTACCTCAGACAAGGTACCGTTATTCTTTTGCGCAACGCCGGCAGGATACACGCCTTGCTCCATCTCAGCTTGGTGTTGATGCATCACCACCACCTGCTCCAATCTACCGCTCAACACGCCAAAGAGGGCACGACCCTCACCAAAGTGCACGCGGTCTTCGGCAAATTCAATGGTATAGAAACCGCCCTGCAGGGTTGCCGCAAAGGGACGCTCCTCGGTACCGATAGCGTCAAAGTCACCCGTAATCAAGATATCGTCCACCTGCGTAAAGGTGCCCACGATCTCCTGACCGCCGAGGCGAAGTGCCTTTGCCATTGCTTTCAACTCACTCTCGTGGCCTACGGTACGGCGAATCTCACCGCGCACCCAAATGCCTTGGCTTTCTGCCGAGGTCACCAGGCGCAACTTGCCGTCCTCATAGCGCACGTAGTCTTCTACCAACACACTCTTGAAGTCGTCGTGTGCCTGTGCGTATACGCTCAAACCGCGCTCTTTGTCAATGGTCAAGTCAAATTGGATATAGCCTTCCGTCACGATACGGGCAGGGTCAGACAAAGCCACCAGATCCACACCGTCCATACGGTAGGTCATATTGTTAGCAGCACTTGCCGTCGAGTTCAACGTAGCGTCGGTATTATATACCCACACGTTTTCCATCAGGCTATTGTTGCCCACAAAGCCTACCGCGCTATCGTCATTGGTAATAGCGTGGTTCAAATGGATCAGGATATTGCCCATATAGTGGTTGTTACTACCCACTACGCCGCCCACGTTACCGCTGGATGCCGTCAAAATGGTGCCCGTCGTGCTCTCGTCCACCAATACGTACACGTTTTGCAAGATCGAGGTATTGCTACCCACGACGCCACCTACGTACGAGGTGATGGCGCCCACCGAGTTAAAGGAGGCTCGTGCCAATTCCACACGCACGTTCGAGATATGGCCCGAGTTATTGCCGCTCACGCCACCCACGTAGCTACTGCCGGTATATCCGTCCATATAGGTGGTATAGATAGAATCGCTCGACACAGGTGCGTGCAACACCTCAATGCCCACGATATCACCTGCGTTACGGCCTACCACACCGCCCACGTACATATTCGAAGCGCTACGGCCCACACCGCGCATCACACCGTAGTTGCAAAGAGAGGAATTCTCAATGCGACCGGTATCACGGTTAAAGCCAACCATACCGCCCACGATAGCACCGATCAAGCGCACTTCCGCACCGCCTCTTTCACCGATGTTCACGTGGCAGTTTTCAATCAAACCGTTATTTTCGCCCACCAAGCCGCCGATCACCTGGGTCATTTCGCCACCCAGATCACCGCCAACGATGGTAAGGGTCAAATTCTTGATCACAGCATCTGCGGTGGTATAACCAAACAGACCCATATACACGCTGTTCACCAAAGGCAGATTGCCCTCTTGATCGGGCACCACGGTAATGGTAAAGCCCTGACCGTCAAACTCGTGCTTAAATCCGCTATCCTTTTCTCCGCCCTTGGTACCGATAGTCGCCGCAAAGGGATGCTCGCTATCAATCACCAGGTCGTTCATCAGCATAAAGGACAGATGAGGCGCAAACAATCCCGAGTTCACCGTCTCCGCCATCGCCAACAAATCAGCCACGGTGCGGATTTGGGTATTGATAAACACCACGTTCACCGTTTGCGAAATGATGCCGGTATTCGGGCGGAAACTTTCGCTCGTAGCATTACCCACGTCCTCAGGCACCTCTACACCGCTACCCACGTACCAGCCGTCAATGGCCGCGCCCGAAGCAGGCGTCACGTTGGAGAAGATGATATTGTCTTGA
>JAFTOZ010000108.1 GCA_017463565.1 Clostridia bacterium
ACCGGTAGCACCACGGTAATCGATTACGTTACCGCGGAGAATACCGCCAAGGTAAATATCCCTGCAACCTCCAAGGACACTCACTACGAGAACGGCAACACGTATCTGTACGCCGCCCTGGTCAACATCAAGACCACCAACTACGAAAGAGATTACGCCGCAGTTTCCTACGTGGTGATCGACGGCGTTACCCACTACTCGGCATTCGACGCGTACAAGAACGTGCGCAACATCCGCGAGGTCGCCGTAAAGGCCTACAACGACTACTCCACCACCGAGAACGCGGTCATCGACGGCTACACCTACAAGCATCAGATCGCCGAGGGCAAGTGGTCCTGCTACAGCGCCGATCAGCGAAAGGTCATTGCCAAGTACGACAACGCCCTCCTGCGCCTGGACATCGACGACGGCAACGTCCGCAACTGGGCGGCGAATGATCTTGCTTTGGAAAGACCCAATTCCAGCAAAAATGATATCAGCATCATCACCGATGCTAACCTTGCGCAAAAGGTAGTCAACTTTGCAGGTATTAAGGATCAAGCCGACGTCTTTATTTTACCTGCCAAAACGCTGGTTGATGAATTAAAAAATGGCTTCTCCTTTGAGGTTATGTTTAAAATTGACGATGAAGCACAGCATTGGGAGTCAGAAAAAGCTTATACGGGTATTTTCGACTATTACAACGGTGGTGGCTTTGGACTGGGATTTTATGACGACGCAAACAACGTAGAAAATAAAGTAAAACTGTACATCTAATTCAATCACGGAAACGACCAATATTTGTATCATGAAATCAGTACCACCGATTGGATCCATACCGTGCTATCCTACGATGAAAGTGCACACACCTTGAAATGGTATGTAAACGGTAACGAAGTAGGTGAAATTAAAGACACAGGCACACTCAAGTTCCCCAACTTCACCGACAATTTCTTCACCATCGGCTCTGCTATGGTACAGACAGGTTATGGTGAGCAGGGCCTCAAAGGCGCCATTGCGACCTGCAATCTGTACAAGAATCCCGTCACCGAGGACGAGGCAAAGGCTTTGTACACCGAGCAGGAGCTTGACAATCTTCTGACCACCAAGCACACCCTGCGCGCGGACGAAAACGGCGAGTTCAAGGTGCTGGTGCTCTCCGACGTACAGTTCAATACGCCCACACTGAACGAGGAAACCCTGAACAATATTGAAACCATCGTCAAACGCGAAAATCCCGACTTGGTAATCTTTAACGGTGACAACTGCTTCAATATCAGAAGCGTGGAGGACATGACCACCTACGTCACCAACATGACCAAGTATCTGGAGGACAACAAGATCCCGTGGGCGCACGTCTACGGCAACCACGACGCGGAAAACAATGAGTACTGGACCGGAACAGGTACGCCCCTCACCCGCGAGGAGCAGCAAGCGGTCTTTGAAAGCTTTGCGTATTGCGTTTCCAAGAGCGGTGATGCTGACGTGTTTGGCGTCGGAAACTTCGTCCTCCCCGTATTTGCGCACGACAGCGACGAGATCCTGTACAACGTCTGGTGTATGGATTCCGGTACGGCAAGAGGCGTTTACGCGGACTTTGAGAGCGAGCACGTCACCGTTGATAGCAACACCTTCTTCGCCCACTACGAGCCCATGCAGGATAATCAGATCACGTGGTACGAAACCTCCTCCAAGCTGTTGCAGGAATACAACGGCGGAAAGTCCATCCCCGCCATGATGGCCTTCCACATCCCGTTGCAGGCATCCTACTACGCTTGGACCAACCGCACCGCCGAGGGCGCAGATCTGACCGGTGAAAAGCGCGAGAACATCAGCGCGCACGCCACCGAGCCCACCGTCAACGACGTTGACCTTTTTGGTAAGATCAAAGAGCTGGGCGACGTAAAGGTTGTCGTTAACAGCCACGACCACCTCAACGACTTTGCCGTCACCTACCAGGGCGTACGCTTTGCCTACACCGCTTGTATCGGCACCCTGGAGTATCACGCCGACGAGCTGCTGGGCGGACGCGTGGTCAAGTTCTCTCCCGCGGAAGATACCGGCATGACCACCTATATGTCCTACGTGCAGGAGCGCCCCAACGACACCGCGGATATCCTTGATCTGGTAATTGGAAACGACAACACCGTGACCAACGGCATCAGCGGCAGACCCGCCCTGACCTCTCACGATCGTAGCGGCGGTACCAAGTCCATCAAAACCGACGCCACCCTCAACCAAAAGGTTCTGTCCTTTACCGGCGGCACCAACTACCCCAGCACGTATAACCTTCCCGTAACTTATATGCAGCCTCTGTTCAGCGACGGATTCTCCTACGAGATCATGTTCAAGGTCAACGACGGAAATTTCCAAACCACAAAAGGCTACGTGGGTATCCTTGACATGGAGGAAAACGGCGGTTGGGGCTTGAATCTTTATAAAAACACCAACGATCCCAGTAAGCCTACCCTGAAGGCTGAGGTTGCTTACGCGGATACGTGGAACTCCCTGACCTATACCGTTGACGTGGGCAAGTGGTATCACTGCGTCTACTCCTACGACGGCACCAACGTGGCACTTTACATCAACGGTGTCTGCGTAAAATCCGCTACGGTAACCGGTGCCTACCGCCCCACCTCCTTCTCAAGCTCCGGCAGTGATCCCTACATCTGCATCGGCGCTTGCGCGCAAGCGATAACCGAAGGTGTAGAGCCTACGGAAAAGAGTATGGGCATGAACGGCTTTGTGGGTGACATTGCCAAGATCAAAATCATGACCTCTCCCGTTAACGCCACCCAGGCAAAGGCACTGGCGCAGGCGCAAGGCATGGACGACAGCACCGCTCCCATTCTGGATCTGGTCATTGGCGAGGACGGCAGCGTAACCAACGGCAGCGCAACCAGAAATCCCTTGACCTCTCACGATTACGAGGGTAGCACCAAGGAAGTCGTCACATCCCAGGAGCTTGCCAGA
>JAFTOZ010000109.1 GCA_017463565.1 Clostridia bacterium
ATGCCGCCAGCGTTCGTCCTGAGCCAGGATCAAACTCTTAAGTTCAATCTTGACTAAGTTAATCTCTTTTCTTTAAGAAAGACTGTTTGTTTTCTGGTTCAAAGAAATTAAAACTCATATATTCTTGTTTCCCCTTTCGGGGTATAATTAACAAGGATTACACTTCGCTTTAAACCTATCTATTCTGTTGTCAAGTTACTTTCGCCACCGCTTTACCGCGATAGCCTATTCATATTATCATAGGCAGAAAAAGTTGTCAACAAAATAACCCAACATTTTTTATTTTTTTTGAAATATTTCTCTGCCCGACAAAAGCGTTCATTTTCCGCCCTTTTTCCATTGGAAATCTGCTAAATTCCCTCTTTGCTCTCTATCACGCCACCGCCCAAGCAATCACGCCCACGGTACAAAACGGCGTATTGCCCCTCTGCTACGGCACGTTGCGGCGTATCAAAAACCACGCGCACACGGCTCCCCTCTACGTAAGCAGTTGCCTCCTGCAAAGGTTGTCTGTGTCGAATGCGACAACTCACTCTCCACTCCCCGTCCGGCAATGCTTTCGGAATAAAGTTGAATTTTTCCACCGTCAAAGCACGGCTATACAACAACGGACATTCCCCTTGGTTGACCCACAGAATGTTTTTCTCCACGTCCTTGCGAATCACAAAATACGGCTCACCGTTTCCACCGTCGCCCACGCCCAAACCTTTGCGTTGACCCACGGTATAGTAATACACGCCCTCGTGCCGTCCTACCACCTTGCCGTCCAGGGTGCAAATATCTCCCTCTCTCATGGGGATATACTGCGACAAAAAGTGGCGGAAATTCCTCTCCCCAATAAAGCAAATGCCCGTACTATCCTTCTTTTCGGCAGTAATCAACCCTGCCTCTGCCGCCAATCGGCGCACCAATCCCTTATCCGTAATATCCGCCAAGGGAAACAACACGTTTTCCAACTGGTCTGCTCGCAACTGATTCAAAAAATAGGTTTGATCCTTGTTCTCATCTGCCCCTCGCATTAAATAGGGTATGCCATCACGCACCTCACATTTTGCATAGTGACCGGTGGCAATATAGTCGGCGCCAAAACTTCTGGCGTATCTGGCAAAAGCCTCAAACTTGATCTCACGGTTACACAGCACGTCAGGATTAGGTGTGCGTCCCTTGCTATACTCCTCCACAAAGTGCGCAAACACTTGGTCGTAATACTCACGGCTAAAATCTACCACGTAGTACGGAATCCCCAACTTGTCCGCCACACGGCGCACGTCACGAAAATCCTCTTCCGCCGTACAAAAACCGTCCTCGTCCTGCTCGTGCCAATTCCGCATAAACAAACCGATGACCTCGTATCCCTGCTCCTTCAAAAGCATGGCGGCAACGCTACTGTCCACGCCGCCCGACAATCCAACGACTACCTTTCCTTTCATGCAAATACTCCCGTACTCACGTAGCGATCTCCGCTATCCGGCAGAATAATCACGATATCTCCCTCTGCGTACTCTGCCCATTTCTCCGCCGCCGCCAGCGCCGCACCCGAAGAAATACCGCAATACAAACCGAATTCCTCCTTGAGCTTGCGCGTAGCGCAAAACGCCTCTTCGTCCGTCACGTGCAGAATACCGTCCAACAACTCCAACTGCACCAAACTCGGCAGGAAGTTTGCGCCGATACCCTCAATCTTATGGCTATGCGCAGGCTCGCCCAGCAACACACGGCTCTTTTCCGGCTCCACCGCCAACACCTTGGTGCGTAACCCCTGCTCCACCACAAAATCCTTCAAGCCCATTGCCGTACCACCGCTTCCAAGCGGACTGACGATATACGCAACGCTCGGCAAAGCCTTAAAAATCTCCGGCCCCGTCGTCAACTTGTGAATCTCACGGTTAGCAGGATTATCAAACTGCGAGGGCATCCACGCGCCCTTTCGTGCCAATTCCTTTGCCTTGTCTACGGCGCCCTGCATACCCAGCCTTGCGTCGGTCAACACAACCTCCGCACCGTAGCGGCGCAGCAACTCCACCCTCTCCCTACTCATATTTTCGGGCATGGTAATCACCACGCGCAACCCCACTTCCTTGCCCACGTACGCCAGGCCAATTCCCGTATTTCCGCTAGACGGCTCCACTACGCAGTCCCCTGCGCGCAACAACCCCTGCTCACTCGCACGGCGAATCATATTAAAAGCGGCGCGGTCCTTAATTGACCCCGTCGGGTTGGCAGATTCCAGTTTGCCAAAAATGCGACAATTCCCCACCGTCTGGATATACACCAACGGTGTGCCGCCAATTTTTCCACTAATCAAACCAAAGTCTTTCATACGCACCTACGCACGCGCACGCGTGTCCTTATGATAATATTCTATTATGTTCGATGGCACTTGTCAATCTCTACCGAGCATGAAAAAAGACTCGGCAGTTTCCTACCGAGTCTTTTTTGTTTCACCTATTCGGTGTAGATACGCATACGGTTGCTGGACGAATCAATCTCGTTCTCGCTCAGATCGCTAAAGCCATACCAACCGTTCTTGTTGATTTGGTTGTTGTCAGCCTCAGCGCTGATGGTAGCGTTCACGGTCACGGCGCTCACCAACTTCTTGCCATTCAAAGCAGCGTCGGTCTTGGTGAAGTAACCAACCACAGCACCCACGTTGATATAGCTCTTACGTCCGGTCACTTGGATACCCATGATATTCAGACCCTTCACCTTAGCGCTGATAGAAGCCTCTACCTGCACGTTCTTGATGGTACCGTTCTCGTTGTAACCAACCACGGCGCCCAGATCAAAGAAGGCATTCTTGAGGTTCAGCCAGCTCTTGCTCTCTGCGCTGATGGTACCGGTTACGATGGTAATGTTGCGGATAGTACCGGTGTTGCGACCCACCAGGATACCTGCGTTCACACTACCTGCGTCAGCAAACTTCACCACGGGGCTTACCAAGCGCACGTTCTTAACAGTACCTGCGTTGTAACCGAACAAACCGATCACGTGGCCGTCCTCAATCTTCACGGTCTTGGTGATAGACAGGTTATAGATGGAGTAACCGTTACCGTCGAACTCACCGCCAAAGGCGTTCTTATCGGTACCGATAGGAGCCATCTCCTTGCCGGTCATATCCACGTCTGCCATCAAGCGATAGTAAGCGTCCTTGCCTACGCCGTTGTTCACTTGCTCTGCCATGTTGATCAGTTGATCAGCAGTATAGATCAGGTAAGGCGTTGCCTTCTTGCCGTCGCCGATAGCCTGGAAGCTATCCAACTTGCCTTGGATGCTCAAGGTAGCGCGGAACTCCACACCCTCGCTCATCATCAAAATCACGTTGTAGGTCTTGCCGGCCTCGAGGTTATACACAAAGTCATTAGTCAAGGTCACTACGCCCTCGTGATAGCGATATTGGATGGGCAGGATTTCCACACCCTCCACGCGCATCTCACGGAAGGTCAGGTGTGCCACGTCGATAGCAAAGCTAGCCTCGTCGCCTGCTTCCTTATCTACGGTGCAAGCATGGGTCAGCAGAGCAGGATTGCCCTTCTTCACCACAACCAGCTCGAAGCTGTTCACGGGAGTATACACCACAAAGCGGTTCTCGCCGTACACAAGCTCGCTCACCTTCACGTCAATACCGTTGTCCTTCAACAGATAAGCATCGGCAGCCAGACCCTCAACGCTCAGATCGTTGAAGCTATAGCCTGCCAAATCCCAACCGAAGGAAGCGGTAGAATTTGCGGTGGTCACGCTTGCAGCGCCCACCAACACAGGACGGGCAGAGTTAGACAGATCGATACGCAGGCTCACAGCCTTGACGCCTTGACCCATCACCTTGCCAATCCAACTGTTCACGTTCACGGTCTTCAGGTAAGCAGCGCTCACCACCAGGTCGTCGCCCTCTACAGCAAAGCCGTCCACCAGGTTGCCGGCCTCGTCCACCAAATACAGACCGCTGAAACCGCTGGCGTTCGCCTTGAACACCACGTCGCCGTCCACAGCCTTGTCGAAGGTAGCGTACTTCACGGGTACGATCAATTGGTTATCCTCGCTGATTTCCACGGTGAAGGAATAGGTAGCGCCGGCCACGATTTGACCTTGATAGCTACCCTTGCCCAAGCCGGCGAATGCGTCAGCAGGCAACACGTTGTCCTTCTCGCCTTCCAGCGCATCCACGCCGTAGACGGTACCGCCAAAGCTCACCTTTTGGATTTCCTTCTCATACAGCTCAATATCCAGAGCCAAGCTTGCGCCCGAACCGGCCACGTACTCGTACACGGCAGTATTCAGCACAGCGCTACGGTTATCCACCACCTCAACGGGCAGCACGAACTCGTTGCCGTTGGACAGCACCAACTCCAACTCGTACTCGCCACAATCCAAAGCCATCCAGTAGTCTGCACCAACGCTCAGCACACCGCTCATAGCGCGGTATTGATACTCAGCGTTCAAAGACAGGATATCGCTACCTTGCAGGTCCACGTTCCAGCTCAACGCTCTTGCGCTTGCCTTGTCGAACACACGCTTGGTGGTGTCGATTTCCACGTCAGCAGAACTGATCACGTCCAGAGTCAAAGCCAAGTAACCGCGGCTGGACTCAACCAACACCTCGTGCTCGCCGTAGGTCAAACCGTTCAACACGGCCACGTCCAGCACCAAGGTATCGAAGGCATAGGTATCCTCGCTGATGTGCAAAGGCTCGCCGTCCAAGCTCACGCCCAAGAACTTACTGCCGTTCATCATCACGGTGTAGTAGACGTCTTGAGGATTAGCCTTGTCGTACACTTTCACCTCGCCGCCCTTCACGGTAGTGGGCACTTCGGGGTTCTTGACCACGGTCAACTTCTTGCTCAGGTCCTTATTGACCTTGCTGGTCACCACGATCACCGACTCAAACTCAGCAGGAGCGGTATGTTGCACCTTGATCTTGTTGCCCTCCATGGTGAAGTAAGCCTCGTCGTAGGAGTAGGTAAACTCATCCCAAGCAAGGGTTCTCTTCTCCGCAGGAGCATAGATACTGGTGATATCCAGAGCCATCACGTCGAAAGCAGTTACGTAGAAGTAAGAGCTGTTCATATAGACGGTCTCATCCGCAAAGGGATTCTCAGCAGGCGTTGCGCCGTCGGTTGTGGGCCAACCCTCAAAGTCGCTGCTGATGGGGATATACTTATGACCAAGGGTCAACAAGGGGAATTTCTTATCTAGAGCGGTGAACTCCTTAATGGTAAAGCCAAACACTTTGCCCTTCACCTTCAGGTTCACAAACAAACCGGCCTCAATGTAATATGCAGGAACGATGTCCACGTCACCTTGCATCAGGTTGTTCACGTCCACGTCCAAGCGGCCGGCAATCTCGCCGTAAGCACCCACGGTAGCCGACAGGCTCACGCCGATCGTGCCGTATGCGCTCACGCCAATCTCATTCAACAGGCCGATGCTTGCGCCCAAGCTACCCTTCAAAGAAATGGTATCCAAGGAGAACTTATCCTCCACGTTACCAAAGGGTTGCAGTTGGCCGTTTGCATACACAGCACCAAAGGTCAGCTCCAACTCGTTGCTCATGGTGGTGCCGATCTCTGCGCTGAAGTTAGCCTTGATCTCCAGACCCATATCATACTCAATGCAGATGGGCAGGTTACCTACGGGGATAGTCCAGTGAGCAAACACGTAGGGCTTTTCGGGATTGTAAGCCGCGTGCTCACCCAAATACTTACGAGCCACGTTTTGCAGCTCCTCAGCAATCTTCTTCAGATCTTGGTCAGGATTCTCACCCTTAGAAGAACCGGAGCGTTGATAGGAGGCCACGATGCTGGCGTGGGTAGTCAGATCCAGGTCGACTGCCACGTCAAAAGCATTCTTGCCGGAGCCTTCTTCCTTCTCGATATGTACGTCAAAGGTGGGTTCCAATACGTTTGCCACCTTGATGGTGATCTTGCTTTCGGGATCACGGACGCCGTTCTTCTTCAGGATACCCTTGAACACAACGGTCAAATCCACGGTCACCTGAGCAGGGGGACCCATCTTAAAGGCAGGATCAACCTTGAAGTCAACCCACTTCTCCGCTTCCTTCTTTTCCTCAGCGGTCACGCTGCCATACAACAAGCCAAGAGCAGCCGCATAGAACTCGCTATCCTTGAAAGAAGCCACGGTAGCGTCCACGTCAAAGAGGATATCTTCGGCGGTGGGCACGTAAGACTTATTGATATTCAAGCTGGCAAACACGTCCTCAACCTCAGCAGCCTGGACGGTCAGCACGTATTTGCCGCCATTCAAACGAACCTCAGATTGCAACTCGTGGCGCTTATAAGCTACGCTCTTAGCACCCTCGCCCAGCACGAACACCTTGCTATCGCCGGGGTCCTTGCTCATAGCCAGTTCCCAAGCAATGGGTTCCTCGTGAGCAGCGTCAGCCCACTCGGTCTCCACCAAGGTATCCTCAGCAGACAAATACAGGATGCCCTCCTTGAACACAGCCACCTCACTCTCGGGTGCGGTCACGGTGCATTGGAAAGAGCTCAGACCGGCGTACTCACCGTCGGCAAACACAAAGCTGCCCGACAGAATAGAAACGCCATAGGTCATACCGGGGGTCCAACCGTTCTTAGGCAACACACCCACGTGGCCGTCCTTGCGTTGAGTAGCAAACACCAAGGGCACGTTCTCACCCTCGTTATCCACCACTTTCACGTAAGTGCCGGGCACACCGGTAGGCTCGGTGCCGTCAAGCGAACGCAGATACAACACGGTGTCGGGCGCAAAGTCACGCACCAGTTGCACGTTCTCTTGCTCGGTAGCAGCAAAAGCTACGGGCTCATCCACAAAAGGATTGAATACGCCCGCGATCGCCAAAGCCGCTACGACGACCAATGCCACGACTAACACGGCAGCGATCGAAATAAACGCAACGTTTTTCTTAGATCCGTACATACTTAACCTCCCACAAAGGCAAAATTCGCGCGCATTATGCGCACGTACACATACATTATACACACCTGCGCCCACGTTTGCAAGCCCTATTTGGAACTTTTTTAATAAAAATTTAATTATTTCTTATATACACCGAGCGCGCGTGCGCACCAAAATCCGCTCTTTTCTCCCCTTTTCCCCCTATCCTTGCCCCTGCTTCTTCTACCGCTTGACTTTCCACAGGCTCTTGCGCTACAATAGAAAATACGAGGTTTCTATGAAAAAACTATTGCTTATTTTGGTTTTGGTACTTACCGCAACTTGTTTGCTCACCGCCTGCTCTCCCATCGACGCAAGCGCGGTCTACCACGAATATTCCTACGACACCAAAAGCGGACGTTTCATCTCCTTGGGGTGCGATCTTTCCTTTACCCCCTCGCTGGACGGCTACGAGTTCGCCTACGGCAACGGTGTCCACGTGATGGGCTCCCTGACTCCCATCACCGGTGGCTATCTGATGAACTGCGATCCCGACGTTTTTCTACAGATTTCCGGTACCAAAGAGGCTTGGTTCCAGCAAAACGGAGAGGAAATGACAGAGGAACTGTTGGCTCTGTGGCGCCAAAGCATCGTTTCCTGCGAGCAACTGTTCGCCTTTGACGACTACCTGTTCTCCTCCGCCACCATCGACCTGGTGCGCCGTGTGGATCCCAAGGATCCCCGCCCCAGCTACCACGCAGTCGAGGGCTACTACGAGAGCGCCGGCAACGCCAACAACGTCTACCTGTTTGACAAGGGGCTCGTCTACGGCGGCGTAGTGGATTCCAAGGGCAACCTCACCTACGACAAAGAGGGCAACCCCATCATGAAATCCACCGCCGAGGCCAGCTACGTCATGAACGAAGGCTTCATCAGTATGACCAAAATCGGTACGGACGGCAAGCCTCTCTACGTAGACGGCAAGTTGCAACAAATCGTCTATTTGTTTGCCACTATCGAATATCCCTCTGCCACTTCCGACTTTGTAGACAGCGGCGATACCTATAGCAAAAACATTCTCGCCCTTGCCGAACATCTGGCAGGCAAAACGGTTGCCGTTATGACGAAAACCTTCTACGCCAAGAGCAATCCAAACGGCTGATTTTCCGTGCAATCTCAACGAAATACTTCGGGTCGCAGTTTTCTTGCGACCCTTTTATTTGCTTTCTTCGCACAAAAAAAGGCACCCCCGTGGGGTGCCGATTTGTTTGTTTTTCTTATTTGATGAATGCAGCGAAAGCCTTGTGCGCTTGATATACGTCCACCTTTGCAATCAACTCGTAAGGTGCGTGCATCGACAGCACGGGCACACCCACGTCCACGGTATCGATATTGTAGTGAGCCAAGAACTTAGCAACGGTACCGCCGCCGCCCAGGTCTACTCTGCCCAACTCACCGGTCTGCCACACCACGTTGTCACGTGCAAACACACCGCGCAGATAGCCGATATATTCTGCAGAAGCGTCGTTGGAGCCCGACTTACCGCCGGAACCGGTAAACTTAGTCATTGCCACACCGTGGCCTGCCAAGGTAGCGTTCATATACTCAAATGCGCTCTTATAGTTGGGGTCGAATGCTGCCGTCACGTCTGCCGACAAACACTTGGATTTAGCGCGCAACAGCGCAGGATTCACACCGTAGGATGCGGCAATGCAATCCAACAAATCCTGAATGATGATACATTGCATACCCGAATTGCCCTCCGAGCCAATCTCCTCTTTATCTGCCAAAATGGTCAACACGGTTTGATCGGTTTCGGTCTGCAGGGTTGCGGTCACTTCGGGATAAGCGCACACACGATCGTCGTGGCCGTAGCTTGCGATGAAAGCGCGGTCAAAGCCCACGTCCTTTGCCTTGTATGCAGGCACCGCCTCAATCTCAGCCGACAAAAAGTCTTCCTCGCTGATACCGTACGCCTCGTTCAAATAGCGCAGTACGTTCTTCTTCACGCCGTCCTTTTCCTCGCCCTCTACAGGCACACCGCCCACGATGATATTCAAGTTCTCGGCAGGGAAAGCCTCACGCACCGACTTGGGCATAATCTCTTGCGACAGGTGGGGCAACAAATCGGTAATATAGAACACGGGGTCATTCTCATCCTCACCGATACAAACGTCCACCACGGTGCCGTCCTTCTTGACGATCACGCCGTGCAGAGCCAAGGGAATGGTCAACCATTGATACTTCTTGATACCGCCGTAGTAGTGGGTCTTCAAATAAGCAATGTTGTCGCTCTCATACAAAGGCACCTGCTTCAGGTCCAGACGGGGGCTGTCCACGTGTGCTACCAAAATACGCACGCCGTTTTCCGCCAAAGATGCGGTACCTGCGCGCAGCAAGAACAAACTCTTACCGCGGTTATTATAATACAGCTTGTCGCCGGGATGGATGGGCGCACCCAACTCGTACGGACGGTAGCCCTCGGCTTCCACCATTGCCACCGTTTCGCTCACCGTCTCACGCTCGGTTTTACCTGCGTCCAAATAGGCCTTGTAGCCCTCGGCGTATGCGTTGATGGCCTCACGCTCTGCGCTATCGGCCACGTTATTTGCATTTGTTCTTTTGTAGGTTAAATCTTCCATAGTTGTACCTCACAATATGATCTATCTCTATTTTACCGCATCGAAAGGGCAAAAGTAAAGACCTACACCCCTTTTCCCACAAAAAAAGCCGCGAAATTTCAACTATTTCACGGCTTTCCTTTGATTTTTGTCTTTATGCCAAGGCGTCTACCACGGTTGCAATTGCGTCGTTATCATCCGCCAATTCCACCAAGCCACGGTCACACAATTTCGCAAACGCAGGGTCGATGGGCAAACTCACAGCGGTTGGAATATGCAACTTCTTCGCCAACTCGTCCGCCTTACTTTCCCCAAACAAACGGTGTTGCTTGCCACAGTCAGGACAGGTAAAGTAGCTCATATTTTCCACCAACGCCACCACGGGCACGTTCAACTTTTCTGCCATCACCACCGCTTTCTCTACGATCATGCCTACCAAGTCCTGCGGACTGGTCACCACGATAATGCCGTCCAGGGGCAGAGATTGCATCACGGTCAGAGGCACGTCACCCGTTCCGGGAGGCATATCCACGAACATATAGTCCACTTCCTGCCACACCACGTCCGTCCAAAACTGCTTCACTACGCCTGCAATCACAGGACCTCTCCAGATCACAGGGTCTGTCTCGTTTTCCAACAGGGCGTTGATACTCATCACTTGCGTACCCTTTGCGCTCAACACAGGGTAGATCGCACCTGCCTCTCCCTCTGCCTTTGCGGTAATGCCAAACATCTTAGGAATAGACGGACCGGTGATATCTGCGTCCAACACGGCCACGCGCAGACCTCTCCTTTCGCACTCCACCGCCAGGCGAGCCGTCACCGAGCTTTTGCCAACGCCGCCCTTGCCGCTCACCACGGCGTAGACCTTGTCGATACTCGACATCAAATGGGGCAATTCCTTTTCAATACGCGAAGCGCACTTTTCGCTGCAATTGCTGCAATCATGATTACACGTACTCATCACTATACTCCTTTTCCTGCAGAGCAGGTATTTTCCTCCACATTATACCACCGCCCCACCTCATTTGCAACCAAGCAGGCCCGATTTACTTGGGACGGTTGAATTTTTATTTGGCTTGTGCTATACTATCCCCATGAAATTCACACGGCTTATCGCACTGTTAGCGGTGGTGCTGATTCTCGTCTCTGTCCTTGCAGGTTGTGTCGAGACTCCCCGGGCGGCCAATCCGTGGCTCGACAGCGAGCCCTCTGCCCCTTCTACCCCCACCGTCCTTGCCCTTACGCTACCCGACGGCGCCTCTTTCGAGGCCTACTATCCCACGGTCGGGTGGGTGGTTTCACGTGCGCGCGGCGAGCAAGCCAGCTCGGGTCATTTCTACGGTATCCATACTGCCTCGGGGCAACTTCTTCCTATGGAATTCCGCTCCATTTCGGTACTTGGCTCTTTCATCTTGGCGGAGCACTACGAGGCGGATTCTTCCTCCACCTACCATCTCTACAATACGGCAGGGCAACTGTTGCTCTCCTCCGACGTCTACTTCTCCGTCCAATCCCTTGGTGGCGCTTGGGCGGCGGTCTATGCCGACGGTTTGGGGTATCTGTGCCACACCTCCGGTGCGCGCTATTTTACAGACGGGCTACCCCTCACCACCCTCTTTTCCGTCTGTGACGACACTCTTCTCACCTACGACACCCAGAGCGGTCTCAACCGTCTGTGGGTGCTTCCCGACGGCCGTCAACAAGAGGGTATGCTACTGCTTGCCCAATACGACCAGTCGTCAGCCCTTTCTATGCTCACCTATTTGGGCAACCACCGTTTCCTCATCACCCAAACGGGACCCGACGAGCAATCTCCCACCCATGCCGAAATCATAGGTGGCGTACGCACCAATCTCAAACAAACGCACGCCGTCTACAACGCAAGGACGGGGGAAACCAAGAGTGTATCTACTCC
>JAFTOZ010000110.1 GCA_017463565.1 Clostridia bacterium
ACATAGATATATATGAAAGTGTCCGTTGAAATAGTCGTGAAAAAGAGGCCCCCTACCCATCACAAAGGAAATAATCCGTATATGGATAGGGGAGTACAAAAACGTAGATAGATAATATAGAATAGTTTACTTTATGATATCCAATATCCTGATGGGGGAGTATCTAGTATAGATTTTGGATAAAAGAAAACGGCAGCTACAAGAGCTGCCGTTTTTTAGTTGTTTGATTATTCGTCGCGTTCGTCGTCAGTTACGATCTCGGAATCTGCCTTTTTGGAGTCCTCGATCTTGAGATTGTCGCGATCATAGGTGGTCTTCTTTGCCTTGCGGGGCTTGAGCTTCAGGTGACCCTTGCGGATAGCTGCACGCACGATGAAGACGATGACAACAGCCAACAGGACAACGGCGATTACGATGGAGCCTACGGTTGCCCAGATGGTGGAAGAATCGGTGGGCTCTTCTTGAGGCTTCTCCTCTTCTTCGGACTCTTGATCATCCTCTACGTCCTCTGCGAAGCGGATAGCCAGGTTGTTCAAGAGGTAGCTGTCTGCGCCATCTGCGTCGATCTTGTTGCCGTCCTCGTCGAGCTTAGCATTGCCTGCTTCTTCGCCCTCGGTCTCCAGAACGTAACGCTTAGCGTACTCGGTGGTGAACACGTCCTCGTCAATGGTCTCGAGGGATACGTTGTCTACCAAGACAGTACCTTGGACAGTAGCGGTCTTGGTACCGAAGATGATATATGCATAGACGCCGGAGATGCTCTCGCTATCGGTGGTGCGGAAGTAGAAGTTGTATTGTTGCCACTTGCTCTCTACCTTCTCGTATACGTTGACAGACTTACCTTCGTCGTTGGTGGTCATTTCGTACTTGCCGTCTTGACCAATCTTGCGAACGTACTCGCTGTTGACGGGAATCTCGTAGGTGGAACCGTCGGCTACAACGCGCAGGACTACGTGGTCGCCTTCTTTGATATTGAAGGTACGTACCCACAGGCTCAAGCGATAGCTGTTGCCCTTGGAGAGGGTGATACCGCTGGAGTTCTTGTATTGATAGTAGTCGGGCTTAGCGTTGTT
The DNA here is from genome assembly GCA_017463565.1 of Clostridia bacterium. Classification (GTDB taxonomy): domain Bacteria; phylum Bacillota; class Clostridia; order Christensenellales; family CAG-1252; genus RUG14300. The sequence goes on from JAFTOZ010000110.1 coordinate 1,074, forward strand.
GATGACCAACATGCTATCGCCAATCTCGGTGCCTGCAGGCATACCGGTGGTGTCGAAGATGTCGTCCTTAGTGAGGGTCAACTCATCGTTGGTGACGTATTCTACAACTTCCTTGCCGTTTTCGTCGGTAGAGGTAACCTTATCCTTGAACAGCAACTCGCTGGTGCCATAGCGGCTGGTGTAGATACCGATCACTTGGCTCTCGCTGTTGACGCTGGAGCTTGCGGTGCTACCTGAGCCGGTCCACACGTTGGGGGAGGTGACGTTCTCGGAGGTAGAGGTGGTGTCGAAGGTATCTACGATGAGGCTCATGTAGTTGAGGGAGCCAGCAGCGTCGTTCTTTTGCTCTTCGTACTTGTCCTTGCTGATGGACAGGTAGCTGAAGGAGTCAGCGAAGATCTTACCTTCGTAGGTGGTATCGGCCTTGCTCTCGGTGTCGCCGGAGTAGTTACCGATATAGAGGTTGATGGTAACGGAGGTGGAACCGAAGTTACCGGTCTCCATAACGAAGATGACCTCTTCCCACTCGCCGCTACCGCTCATACCAAAGGTCAAATAGACGGGAGAGGTGTTGCGGGAGCTGGTGCTGATGGACAACTGACCAACGGTACCAATCGCGCGCACGTATCCTTTAATAATGTAGTAGGAATTGCTGCTTGCGGAGAAGGAGGACGAATTGATCAGTTTGCTAGCCTTGACGGGAGCCTCGGTGTATGCCAAGTAGAGGTTGGGCTCACCGAAGTTGACAGGACGGGTTTCAGCCAGAGTATCGTCTTCCCAAGCGTTGTAGATCTCGAATCCGCTACCCAAAACGTTGTTGATGAGGGCGGTGGAGTTGACGTTGAGGATACCTTGCTTGACGTTGTCTACGGTGCTGGTAGTCCAACTAGCGGGCTTCAACAGTTCGGTTTGGTTACCGTTCTCCAGGGAGATACGGTCCTCTTCGTAGCTGACGGAGTCGAAGCTACCGTTGCTGACGGTACCCTTGCTGGTTGCCAAGCTCTTGGTGACAACGTAGGTGCCGGTCGTAACGTTGTTGTACTCGCTGTAGGTGACTTGCTCCATGTTGACGTTAGCAACGTAGAGTTGACCGGAGAGGAACTCGTCGGTGTCGAAGTTGTTACCGGTACCAAAGGTGAGGCTGAGGTATGCGTCTACGTCGTTCTTGCCGTCCAGAGAGGTGAGGTTCTTACCTTGGATATAGAATACCAACTCAACGTAGCCGTTGGTGAGGTCGTTGTGATAGCTGGCGGTGTTGACCTTCTTGATGGATTGCAGAACGGAATCGTCCTCGGCGTTCATCAAAGCTGCGGTGATACCGCTACCTTCTGCGATGTCGGCGGTCTTGACCCAAACGGACAGACGGTAGTGCAGGTTTTGTACGATGGTGAACTCGGCAGTGCGGAGCTCGTGTGCACTGGGACGCAGGTGGTTGATGACGGTGATGGGATTCATCTCGTAGGGAGCAAGGGGATTCTCGCTAATGTTGAAGTTGGATTGCCACCACTCTTCAACGCGTGCTGCATAATCCTCGTCCGATTCGCCCTCTGCCTTGACGACTGCGTTAGCCACAGCGTCTGCCAAGGCGTTGACGTCCAGAGTATCTTGACGCATATCGCCGTCTTGTACGTTGATATCGTTCACGGGGTTGACGGTCCAGGAGTTGGGGATCAGGTTGTCTGCCAATTCCTTAGCGCTGAGGTCAACAACCTTGGTGTATTCCTGGTTGTAGAGAGCAGCGTTGGTGTATTCGGCGATGAGAGCATCACGATCCTCAATGCCACCCAACTTCTCCAAACGAATGTTGTCGAAGTACACGGCACCGTTGGCACGGGTAGCGTCTTCTTTGCCGCCCAAACCAAGCCACAACTCGAGGCTGAGTTCCTTGGCGCGGGCAGGGTTGCCCAACAGCACGAAGGTGTACTTTTGCCAGGTCTTGCCGGTGTTGATGTTCTCGAACAGATAGTCGTCATAACCTGCCAACTTGATGTTTGCGCCGTACTTGCTGTGGTCGATAGTGGAATCGATACCGTCCAACTCACGGGTGGTGAAGTCAGCCAGGATATCGCTAGCACTGCTGAGCTCGGTGTAGACCCACACGCTCAAGGTGTAGTAGGTGTTGGGCTCCACGTTGATGGTACGGTCATTCTTTTTGCCGTAGCCGTATGCAGTGAAAGCATCCTCGTAGTTGCGAGCACCGTTGGTGGAGAGCGCCTTGAGGTTGCTGATAGCGAGGATATGACCGTCGTTGCTGAGACCGGTCTTGTCGTCCGAAACGCTGTAGGGAGTGCCGGGGTTGGTGAGAGCGTTGCCGTTTTGCTTGTCTTCCCAATCCTTCCAGCTGTCCTCGTTGTTCATGTCGATGATGCCGGTAGAAACGTAGTTGCTATCGCAATCTGCGCCGTTGCCGGTACCACGCATATAGGACCAACCTGCTACGCTCTTGACGTTGCCGAGGCCGGAAACGTTGATGAAGTCTTGGTCGGGGGTGAGCATGCTGTAGACGGCATAGTCGCTGCCCTCGGGCATAGCGGCAATAGCCTCGTCGAAGGCAACCTTACCCTCGAGCTTTTCTGCTACCACGTTGTCGAAGAAGGCGTAACCTGTGGAACGGTTCTCGCTGATACCCAGCGAAAGAGCAACGTTCAGGGTTTGTGCCTTGGTTTGCGATGCGGTAACGAAGAAGGTTACGGTTTCCCAACTCTCGGTAGCGCCAAAGGGACCGAAACGATGGTATGCATCACCGGTAACCGTGATATATGCACCGCTGCCTTGGGTGATACCAACCTCGCCGCCAACAACACGGTATTGCGCAGTAATCTTGTAGTAACCGCCAACAGCCGTCTTGAAAGAGGAAGAGGTGTAGGTAGTGGCATTGGCTTGTTTGTTGTAGAGAACCAATGCCTTGTTCTCCGCCTCGTCGTTGGGGTTGCCGGGATAAGCCAGGTTATCCAATGCTGCCTTGTGGTTTTCGTACACGGAGGGATCCAGGGAGATAACACCCTTTGCAGGTGTGGTATCGCTGCTTGCCACCGAAGAAGTCCAAGAAGAGGGAGAGAAGGGAGCAGTGCCGGTAGTAAACTTGTCAAATCGACCGTTCGTGATCAACAAGGTCTCGGTAGTGGTTTCTTCTTTCTCGCTACCGGTGGGCTTGTTGTCCTCGGGGGTTTCCGCACAAGCTACCGCGCAGAACGCGATAGACAGGGACAGGACGACGATGAGCAAGGCTACCAAAATGTTCTTTAATTTTGTGTTGTTCATGTGACCACCTTTTAAAATGATTTTCCTTATTTCGTACATACGCGCGCACGCTTGCACAATACGCACATATACCACACTATTTTAATACAAAGGTGTAGGGAAAGCAAATCTTTTGCATATCTTTTTTCTCCAAATTATCCGATTTTTTGCACAAAAGAATAAAGTTGCCCTCTTTCCACACACTATCCGTATGTATTTGAAGGGGAAGGATGGATTAAAACGCCTTGGTATGGTGGTAGCAGGGCTGATGATCGGCGCGGTGAACGGTCTGCTTGGGGCAGGTGGCGGTATGCTGACGGTACCTGTGCTTTCCTCTTTGGGTGGGCTATCCACCAAGAAGTCGCACGCTACTGCAATCGGTATCATTCTGCCCTTAACGGTCGTCAGTGCAATTATGTACACGATACGCGGTATTTATCACGTGAGGCTTGGATTGATTTCTGCCTCCGGCATTACGGTAGGTGGGTTGATCGGTGCTGTCCTTCTCAACCGAATTCCAAAGAATATCACGAGTCTGATCTTTTATACGCTGATGATTGCCGCAGGTATCAAAATGATAATAGCATGATCTGGTTTGTACTCATTTGTTTGCTTTCGGGTTTGCTCGGCGGTATGGGCATGGGAGGCGGTACTGCCTTTATCCCCCTTGTCACACAGGCATTTGGGGTAGAGCAGCATTTGGCGCAGTGGCTAAACCTGGTTGCGTTTGTGCCGATGGCGCTGATATCCTTGATCGTTCACGCAAAGAACAAACTATTGGACGGAAAAAGTTTTTGGCTATTGGTCGTGCCTGCGGTGATCACAGCGGCAATCTCGGGTTGGTTTTCTCCACGTGTCAAATCGAGGACTCTGACTGTATGCTACGGTGTATTTCTGATCCTTTTGGGGATTGTGTTTACCGTGACGACCGTAGCGAAAATGATACGTGATAAACGCAAAAACACACCGCGCGAACCGCCGGATGAGATAGAAACGATACTGAGTAGATACAAGGAAAATTCTTAGAAGTGACGTTTTGCACGAAAAAACAGGAGGTACGTATGCAAGCAGTAATTATGGCAGGTGGGAGAGGAAGCAGGTTGATGCCTTTGACAAAAAGTATGCCGAAGCCTCTGGTACCGATACTTGACAAACCGATTATGTGCTATATCCTTTCCCTCTTGAAAACACACGGGATTGAGGATATTATCGTCACCCTTGGGTACGAGGGGGATATGATTCAAAGTGCCTTTGGTGACGGAAGTGAAATGGGGGTTCGCCTGCGCTACGTGAGAGAAAGTGAGCCTCTTGGTACGGCAGGCGGTGTGAAGAATGCGGAAAGGTATATAGACGAGGACTTTGTGGTGATTAGCGGTGATGCGTATACCGATATGGACCTATCTGCACTCGTGGCGTTTCATCGAAACAGGGGAGGCCTCGTTACCGTTGCTACCCACTACGAACAGGACGTATCGAGGTTTGGATCGGTGCTGACGGATGAGCGGGGGTGCGTTACGAATTTTTATGAAAAAGTCGTGCAATCTCCGTCTAATTGGGTAAATACCGGCGTCTACGTATTGCAGAGAGAGGTGCTGGATTTAATTCCGAAGACGAAATATGATTTTGCTCTGGATCTATTTCCTACCCTCCTTGGAAAAATGTATGCGCTACCTTGCGACTGTTATTGGTCGGATATCGGTACGTTGGCAACCTATTATTTGACAAATTACGAGATAGTATCACAAAAAGCTCGGTTGATTCCCGTTTAATGCAAGCGATAAAACGCTTGTATTTTTTATTAATTACGTGTATAATAGTTTATTAGAAACTATTTTGGTAAAGGAGTTGGGCATTGACGAAGATAAAATGCTTACAAGTTGGATTCCTCGGTGGAGTTGGCGAGATAGGAAAAAATATGACCGTCATTGGCTTTGGCGGCAAGTATATTCTTGTTGATGCCGGTCAATCTTTTCCGACTGAGGACATGCCCGGGATTGATACCGTTATTCCCGATTTGTCTTTTATCCGAGAGAACGCTTCTAACATTCTCGGTGTGTTTTTGACACACGGTCACGAGGACCATATTGGCGCCCTGCCTTACATATTGCAAGAAGTGAGTCTGCCCATTTACGGCACTGCTTTGACCTTGGCGTTGGTGCAAGCGAAGCTGACGGAGAGGGAGATACCTACCTGTTCTTTGCATACCGTTCGTGAGGGAGACGTCGTTTCTGTCGGCGCTTTTAAGGTTGAGTTCGTTCACGTCTGCCATTCTATTTCGGGTGCTTGTGCGCTTTCCGTCACCACCCCTGCAGGCGTTGTTTTTGTGACGGGCGACTATAAGTTTGACTATACTCCCGTAGAGGGTGGAGTGACGGATATTCCCCGTTTGTCTCGTATTGGCGATAAGGGCGTGCTGTTGATGCTGGGCGAAAGTACCAACGTTGAGCGTGAGGGCACGACCGTGAGTGAGCGTGCAGTAGGGCAGGCCTTTGACGATTTGTTTGGCGAAAACGCAGGAAGACGCATTGTGGTGGCTACTTTTGCAAGCAATATCAACCGTATTCAACAGGTGATGGATATGGCGGTAAAATATCGCCGTAAGATTGCTTTTGGGGGCAGAAGTATGGTCAAAATCGCTGAAATTGGGCGAGAATTGGGCATTTTGAAGGTGCCTGACGAGCAAATTGTGGAGATTGACCGTATCCGTAAGATCCCCGACGGTGAGTTGGTTATCATCAGCACCGGAAGCCAGGGGGAGCAGATGAGCGCACTGGCACGAATGGCGAACGGTGACTACAATAAAATCCGCATCGGTAGTAACGATACCGTGATTTTGTCGGCAAGTCCTATTCCGGGAAATGAAAGATCGGTGTATAGCGTGATTAACAATCTCTGCCGCCGCGGTGCGAAAGTGATTTATCATAGTTTGCGTGATTTGCACGTATCCGGCCACGCACATAAGGAAGAACTTAAGCTGATGCTTTCTCTCATTCGCCCCAAGTTCTTTATACCTGTTCACGGTGAGTACCGTATGCTTTGTCAGCACGCAGACCTTGCCGTTGAAATGGGTGTACGCAAAAACGGAGTGTTGATCCCTGAAATCGGTATGTTGGTGAACGTGAATGCACGTGGCATGAAAGTGATTGACGAATTGCCTGCCGGGAACACGTATATCGATGGCGATACGTCGGGCGAGGATAAGATGGAGATGTTGATCCGTGACCGTAAACAGTTAGCCGCAGAGGGTGTGATCATCGTCTTCGTGGCGGTTCGGCTGCGTGACGGACGTCTGACGGCACCACCCGAGGTGATGATGCGCGGTGTTGCGGTTGGGGATGAGTTTGTGGACGCTCTCAAGCAGGAGATTGCTGACTTGGTAGAGAGTGAACACTATACCGACGTAGATAAGCGCGGTGTACTGAAGAGCAAAATCGCTAGGCTCGTGCGTTCTTCTGCCCGTAGGAATATGCACACCTATCCCATGGTCGTGCCGGTGATCGTAGAAGTATGATCGAGGCAACCTGGGCAAAACTAGCGAGCGAACGTGCTGAGATATTGCGCGGTCTGCACACATATGCCGACAAGGCTTTCGTGCCTATTATGGAGGACGATTCGGCCGGCGTGCTGGCGAACTGTGTCGCCGAGGTGCGTCCCTCGCGTATTCTGGAGATTGGTACGGCAATAGGGTATAGCGGATTGCTCATGCTGTCTGTAGCCGAGGGTGCTACCCTGACTACCATAGACATTGACGAGGCAAGAGTGGACGTAGCAAGGTGCGCCTTTGAAGCGGCAGGGGAAATGCAAAACGTACATATCATTCTGGACGATGCCGCGTACGTGCTACCCATGCTTGAGAAACCCTTTGATTTTATCCTTTTGGACGGACCAAAGGGTCAGTACCAAGCAATGTTGCCCGATCTTCTGCGCCTTTTGACACCGGAGGGTATGATCTTTGTGGATGATACTGCATACCTTGGGTTGGTGGACAATGGAGAATATCCTGTGCATAAACACCGCACCATCGTGGTGAACATGCGAAAGTTTATACAAACAATCAATGAGGACGAGCGTCTGCTCGTGAAAACCTACGCCACATCCAGCGGCGTGGTGACGATACAAAAGAGAAAGGAATTATGGAACTGTTAGCACCTGCCGGAAATATGGAAAAGTTGAAGACCGCACTGCACTTTGGTGCGGATGCCGTCTACGTGGGCGGTAAGTCTTTTTCTTTGCGTGCGTTTGCTGACAACTTCAGCAATGAAGAACTGATTGAGGCGGTAGCGTATACGCACGCTTTAGGACGGAAACTCTACGTGACCGTGAATATCTTTCCAACGGATGCGGATTTTGTTGCGCTTGAGGAGTATGTGCGCTTTTTGGACGAGATTGGCGTGGACGCCGTGATTATGACAGATAACGGTTTGATTGCGCTGACGAGAAAAATTGCACCCAATTTGGCAATTCACGTGAGTACGCAAGCAAACATTACCAACGGCCATACCGCCAGATTCTATGCGGATTTAGGCGCAGAGCGCGTGGTGCTTGCCCGTGAGTTGAGTCTTGCGCAGATTGCAACCATTAAGAGTATGTTGCCGGCAAGTTGTGAAATAGAGTGCTTTGTGCACGGCGCTATGTGTATCAGCTATAGCGGACGTTGCTTGTTGAGCAGTTACTTAACCCCTCGTGACAGTAATCGCGGTGAGTGTGTGCAGGCTTGCAGATGGTCGTATTCCCTGGCAGAGTCCACCAGAGGCGACCACCCTTTGACCATCGAGGAGGACGGGCGCGGTACTTATATTCTCAATAGCCGTGATCTGAACATGATTGAGCACCTCGCTGACCTTGAGAAAGCAGGGGTTTCTTCCCTCAAAATCGAGGGGCGCATGAAGACGGTGTATTACGTGGCAAACGTGGTGAATGCATACCGCCGTGCTTTGGATTGGCTGTCTGCCCACCCGGAGGAGGAGTTGCCGCAGGAGATTGCCGGAGAATTGAACAAATGCAATAACCGTACCTATTCCACCGGGTTTTATTATCCAAGAGTGGACGCCAACGTGAACGACGCGAACGCACAAACGAACGGAGATTACGACTTTGTGGCGGTCGTGTTGGGCTATGCGGACGGGGTAGCTGAGATTGAGATGAGAAATCGTTTTGCCGTTGGGGATACCCTGGAGGTGCTATCGGCAGGTGTGGGACATAACCGTTGCTTCAAGGTAGCGGAAATGCTGGACAATGAGGGAAATTCGCTTGCGGAGGCGAAACTCGTGCAACAAAAATTGCTCCTTCGCTGTGAGGTCCCCTTGTTGGCAGGTGATATTTTAAGGAGGCAGAAACCATGCAAATAAAGTGGAACAATCACGTTGTTATTCTGTATGGAAAGGATAAGGATTCGC
>JAFTOZ010000019.1 GCA_017463565.1 Clostridia bacterium
ACGAATCCCGTCTAATACTTTAGTACAAAATTTATTTGGAGCGGGAGACGGGATTCGGACCCGCGACATTTGCCTTGGCAAGGCAACGCTCTACCACTGAGCCACTCCCGCATAGGTTGCTATTCAAATATAGCATACTCCACCGTCTTTTGCAACAGTTTTTCGCTCATTTTTAAAAAATGATTGAATTTCACACGGAACTTCGAGGAAAACAAAATACTTTGTTGACAAGCGCCGCCCGCTCGTGCTACACTACCTTAGCCATGCCGATGTGGCGGAATGGTAGACGCAAGGGACTTAAAATCCCTCGGAGTAACATCTGTACGAGTTCGAGTCTCGTCATCGGCATACAAGCACCGACCTGCTCGGTGCTTTTCTTTTTTCTCTGCAAACAAAAAAGGGCGTCAGCCCTTTTCGTTATTCAAGCAACAAATCGTACCAGTAGTGCGGTTGTCCCCCCGGGAAGGTCATAATCTCCAGCTCCGGGAAAGCGTCCTCGATCTTCTCACAAAGCGCCAAGCACTCACGCTCGCTCACGTCCTTACCGTAGTAAAGAGAAAGCACGTCCTTATCCGCACCGCCCAGGGCGCCCACCAGCTCCACCACGGTCGAGTTAAGGTCACTCCCCTTCACGAGCAGTTTCTTATCCGATAGGCCGATAAAGTTACCCTCACGCACCTTCAAGCCGTCCAGAGTGGTATTACGCACGGCAGTCGTCACGGTACCGCAGGTATAGTCAGCCAGAGCCTGTTGCATATTCTCAGCGTTCACCTCAATTCCCTCACGAGGATCATACGCCGCCATACAAGCCAGGCCACTACACACGTTCACGGTAGGCAGCACAACGCAAGTTTTCTCCGCCAACTCATTCGCCTGTTGCGCGGCCAAAATCACGTTTTTATTATTCGGAAGAATAATAATACTATCCGCATTCACACGGCGGATCGCAGACATAAAGTCGTCCACCGAGGGGTTCATCGTCTGACCGCCGACCACGATATAGTCCACGCCCAACTCACGGAACATTTTCGCATATCCATCGCCCGAGGCCACCGCCACGATACCCAAGGGTTTTCTTTCCGCCTCGAGTTTAGCGCGCAGCTCGCGGTTTTGTTGCAACATATTTTCGATTTTCACCTTATCCAGCTCGCCCAACTCCAACGCGTATTGCAGGGCCTTACCGGGGGTATTGGTATGCACGTGCACCTTCACCAGGTTCAAATCGCCGATACAAATCAAGCTATCGCCCAACTTATCCAAGCGGTCCTTCAGTCGGTCAATATCCGCCATCGTCACGTAAGGGTGCAGATTGGTCACGAAAAACTCGGTACAATAGGCAAATTTAATATCCTCCAGCTCGTCGAGGTCGGCCTCCACCACTTCCTCAGTTTTGGTTTCTTCCTCGTCGAGGGTAATCTCCTCGCCCACCAGCACCTTGCGCCAGCCGTCCAACATATACAGCAAGCCTTGGCCGCCAGCGTCCACCACGCCCGCCTTTTTCAGCACGGGCAACATTTCAGGTGTTTTCGCCAGGATATTCTCACCCACCGAGAGCACGCCCTCAAGCAAACTCTTCACGGTCGCATTACGTCCACCAAACGCACCGCACTCCTCGCTAATCACGCGGATCACCGTCAAAATGGTACCCTCTTTGGGTTTTGCCACCGCGCCGTACGCCACCTTCGCAGCGTTCTTAAACGCGCCGATCAAGTCCTTCACCGACAGGGAATCCTTATTCCGAACAGCCTCAAAAAATCCCTTGAAGATCTGCGAAGTAATCACGCCCGAGTTACCTCTTGCGCCCTTCAGACTTCCTGCGATAATCGCATCCGCCACCGCGGTCATACTAACGCCGCTATCAGGAATCGCCTCCACCGCGGCCATCGCGGTTTTCACGGTCATGCTCATATTGGTACCCGTATCCCCATCCGGCACGGGGAAGACGTTCAGGCTATCCACGTAGGCCTTGTGCAGGGTCAAATTACGGCACCCACCCACAAACATATCTCGCAATATAGCGGCATCAATCGTTCTCAACATACAAACTCCTATACACGCACCCCAACCACGTTGACGTTCACCGCTTTCACCACCATGCCGGTAAATTTCTCTACCGCATACTTCACCGTCGAGGACAGAGTGTCGCTCACGGCCATCTCGCTGACGCCCGATTTGAGGATAACGAACAAATCAATATAAATGTAGTGCTCCACACAGGTGATTTTGACGCCCTTCGTATTGGAATTAGAACGGAAAAGCTGTGCCAAACTATCGGTCAAGCGACGGCTCACCAAATCCACCACGCCGTAGCATTCGCCTGCCACGTGGTTGGCAACCATCACCACCGCGTCGTCCGACACCGTGATTTTTCCGTATTTGTTGCTGGTTTTAACTGCCATACACAACTCCCTCGGGTGCCCCAGAGGGGCAACACACTCTCCAATAGCGCATACGTGCGCATACTACATCAACTATAAAGATAGCATATCAACGAACTTTTTGCAAGTATTATTAGCAGATTCCGCCGTCTTAGCCCACAAAAATCCCTTCAACCAAAAAAAAGTCCTCGCTTTCCACAAATTTCTCCCTCTTTTTTGTTGCCAAATTCTCCAAGTAGTGTTATGATATCTAAGCAATAATTATGCAGGAGGTGTGATTATGTCAAGAGTGTGCAGCATCTGCGGCAAGGGCGCCATGGCAGGCAACAACGTCAGCCACAGCAATCGCAAGAGCCCCCGTCATTGGAAGGTCAATGTTCAAAAGATCGGCATCGTAGAGGAAGGCAAGGTAGTTTCCAAGTACGTTTGCACTCGTTGCATTCGCAGCAACAAGGTTGTTCGCAAGGTCAACGCAGTCAAGGAAGCGTAGTTTTTCCGTCGTCTTATATTGGCAAAGGTATGCGTAGCGTACCTTTTTTGCATTTCCAAACGCCCCCCCTCTTTGTGGGCATAGAAAAAGAGCAGGTTTTCCCTGCTCTTTTTTCTTTTCAAAATGGATTTCTATTCGGTAGCGGCGTCCAAAAAATGAAGGATATGCTCCCCGTATCTTGCTCGCACCACTTCCTCCTCCAGGGCGTGTTTTGCCCCCTCGTAGCCAAAGAAGCGCACCTTCTCGGGTTTCAGACGGCGCAGGGCTTCCAACAGCCTCGTTGCGTCCTCTGCCCCCTCTCCCAGCATAGGGTCGTCCATACCGCAAAACACAGCGTACTGCACCGTGCGAGGTAGCCTCCCCATACCGCCGTGGTGGGTCAACTCCACCATATTCGCCCACATATCCCGCAGGAAATACGCCGTCGGCACCACACCGCACAAGGGGTCGTTGCGATAGCTTTCCAGCCTCTCCTTATCCCCCGTCAAATACCCGTCGGTACCGCTCGTGCCCACGCGGAGAGATATCGCGCGCTGTCTTCCTTTCTGCACGCCGTCGGGTGCAGAATTATCAGGCAGGGCGGAGGCCCTCATCAACTTCAACATATGGCGGTCGGGCAATCCTGCCGAAGCCAGTAGCACGCCACGCACGCCCGACAGTCCGTGTTGCAAACAAGAGAGCACCATATAGGCGCCGTACCCCTGCCCCATCAAAAAGGTAGCCGCGGCATACTTTCTTTGGAAATAGCGGCACACAAAGCGCAAATCCTCACGGCTCAACGCAAAGTTATTCTTTTCTGCCTGCCCCAGCGCCTCGGGTCTGGCGGTTGCGCCAAAAGCCCTCGCGTCATAAGCCACCACCGCATATCCACCCGCCGCAAGAGGCTCGCAAAGAGAGGTCAGACGACCGCTGTGCGTGCCCAAATCATGGTGAATGATCACCAACCCCTTGGGGGACTCGCACGGCCACTCGTGCACGAACAAAGGCGTAGAATCAAAGCTATTCAAATAGTAGGCTTGCATACGCCTATTGTAGCCCAACCGAGGGCGATTGTCAAGCCCCATCTACTCCACCGTCACCGATTTTGCCAGATTGCGAGGTCTATCAGGATTCACCCCTCTTGCCCTTGCCATGCGATAGGCCAGATACTGCAAGGGCAACACGGCCACCAGGGGCATCAGCGCCTCCTCCAACAAAGGCAGGCTCACCCACCAATCCCCGTATGCGCCCAACTCGTGCCACGGACATATCACTAAGGTACGCGCGCCACGTGCGCGCACCTCCGCAAGGGTACTTTTATTGCGCTCGATATGCCGTCTTTGGGTACAGATCAACACCACCAGGGTGCGACGGCTCACCAGGGCCAACGGACCGTGTTTCACCTCGCCCGCATAGCACACCTCACAGGCACAGTAAGCTACTTCTTTCAGTTTCAACGCCCCCTCCAGAGCCAGATGGTAATCCGCCCCACGGGCCAACAAACACACCACGTCGTAGTGCCGTTTCGCAAGGGGCGCTATCTCCGCGCTTTCACGTAGCACCCGCCCCATTGCCCCGGCTAAACTCGGACATTCCTTGCCCCTTTCTCCCTGCAGTCTTCCGCACAAACCGTACAACACAGCCAACTGTCCCACGTAGCTTTTGGTGGCGGCCACCGCCATCTCCTGCCCCATATCCAGCATAAACCTTTCGTCAGCGATAGAAACCAGACTGCTCGTAGCCACGTTGCATATCCCCATCACGCGTAGCCCCCTCTCTTTCGCCTGCCGCACCGCCGCCAGGGTATCCGCCGTCTCACCGCTTTGGCTGATGGCAATCATCACCCTTTCCCCCACTTGCGGCTCATACTCCCCTGCGGTCACGGCGCGCGCCCTCTCTCCCAACAGCCAAGCGCCGTAGCAAGCCGCGTGATAAGCGGTACCGCACCCCACCAGTACCACCCTCTCCCCCTCCCGCAGGGGGCTAACCGCTCTATACCGATTCGGATCGAGCAACGTAGCGGCACGCGGACTTTCCATCAACTCCCTTGCCATATAGCAATCTGCCTCCGCTATCCGTCCGCCCTGCCCTCTTTCCACAGGGGTCAGCACCACCTCTTTCTCCCCTCCCAACGGGTCAAACAGGCGCAAGGAGTCTTTTTCAACCAAGGCCAATTCCCCGTCCTGCATCGCATACAGGCCGTCCACCTGCCCCTCAAGCGCAGGCACGTCAGAGGCAAAACCAACCACATTTTGCCCCTTTCCTATCATCAAAGGACTCCCCTTTTTCGCAAGGAATACCCCCTCGTACCCCTCTACCATCACCGCAAATGCATAACTGCCACGAAGCCCCTCCAACACCTGTCTAAAGGGTGCAATCACCCCGTCTGCGCTCACCCTATCCAGGGCACGGTCAAGCAAATGCGCCACCACCTCCGTATCGGTATCCGAGGTAAAACGAGCCCCCAATTCCCCCAACTGCCTGCGCAGAGGTGCGTGATTGCGGATAATTCCGTTATGCACCACCGCCACCCGTCCCACACGGTGAGGGTGCGCGTTTTTCCGATCGGGTGCGCCGTGCGTAGCCCAGCGAGTATGCCCCATTGCCACACGGCATTGCACGCCCCCAAGCCTGGTGCGCAACCCCTCTACACGTCCCTTTTTCCGCACCACCACCAATCGGCCGTCCTTCGCATAACAGACTCCTGCGCTATCGTAGCCACGGTACTCCAACCGTCGCATACCGCCGTACAGCCTTTCCATACAACCCTCGCCCACAAATCCCACGATGCCACACATTACCTCTCCGCTCCCCCTTTATTCTTCACCCTGTTTCTATATGCACCCTCCTTCTTTTTTGTTCCTAAAAATGAAAAAAGCACTGCTTCGCAGTGCTTCATAAACAATCGGTTATTTTTTTCTATTGGATATTCTTCAATCTCCGCACGAATCGGTCGTATTTCGGCAGGTCCTCTTTTCCCTCTCCAAAGTGGCTTGCAATATACGCCTCTGCGCGTGTCCACTCCTCTCGGCTTCCCACTTCGCACTCCACCTCCCAGTCCTGGGTATCGCAGTACGTACTGTGGTCAAGCTCAATACAAAGCCCCTCTATGCAGTAGGTATGCCGCTCGGTAAGTAGGCTCCCCAGATAGGGTGCCACCTCCACGGGGAGTGCAAGCCCCAGATATCGGCGCACCGTCACCGCCGTCAACCCCTCCGCTACGGCCTTTTCCGCCTCCTCTTTTGGCAGGGGTGCGTTATGCTCCCACAAGCCCTCACCGTTACCCTTTTCCTGCTTGACCGTCAACTCGTAGACATCTCCCTTCCTGCGGATACGCACTCTCCCCCAGTTTTCCGTTTGGAAGTAATGATTCACCTGCCAATTCACCTTTCCCTCGCCGTTTATGCGGATAAAGCGCAGGTAGTCCTCTTCCTCGATCATACGCTTCACTTCCCACTCACTCTCGGCGGTTTTCCCCAGGTAGCGTGCTATCGCCAGGCGCAACTTCTCCTCGGTCGGCGCCATTGCTTGCACCACGGGTCTCGCCCAATCCTTGCGCTCGTTCCCCAGCGCATTCAAACAGAGTGCGGCCAGGCGCACGGGGCGCAGATAGTTATTCCCAAGCAAAGGCGCAAAGGGAGCAAGGGCCTTCTTCCCGGCAAGAGCGGCCAAACAGAGTGCCTTGCCGTCCACCTCGGGTGCCACAGGCTTCCACTCATTCACAGGGCAAACGCGTTGGCACTCGTGGCAACCCAGCACACGGCTTCCCAGCTTTTCAGCAACTCGCTCGTCCTCCACGTATCCTTGCTGTTGCACCTCACGCAAGCACTTCTCGCGCGCCACCCTGCCCTCTGCCAAAGCACCACCCGGACAGGCCCTCACACAAAGACCGCAATCGCCACAGCCCTCGTGCCGATACAGGCTCGCAAACCGCCACCAAATGGGGGCTTGCGCCTCGGGGCTAAGTGCCAAAAATTCTTCTTCCACCCTCCGGGTGGAAAAGAGTTCTTTCTCCAAAAAAGACGCCAATCGAGGGCTTGGGTCTGCGTGTACACCCTCCACCCGTAGCCACTCCATCACGAATAGCGTGCCAAAGGTAGCGTGTGCGGCAAGACCGTTCAACAGGCTCACGCACCGACCGCTCGCTACGGCAAGTGCCTTATACGGCAGGCTTGTTTTCCCTACGGTATACCCTGCCTCCTCCAGCCGTCTCCCCAATTCCAGGGCGGTATTTCGCACGCGCTGATAGGCAGGATAATAGTTATCCACCAACAGGCTACCCTCGCATTGGGGGCGGTAAGGATGAAAGAGAGCCACGTAGCTATCTCCACCCAGGCAAAAAGCGGCAAGCTCATCTCCTGCCGCTATTTCCGCTATCCATTGCCGTAGCCTTTCGATCATGCTATTCAATATCGCCGGAAGAACCGCTGGGCGTTTCCTCGTCCACGTCCTCGTCCTCGTCCTCGTCTTCCTCAATGCCAAAGGATTCTTTCAGGTTTTTCTTCATGTTACGCACGCGCACACGAAGCCCACCCTTCGCAAAGTTTTCCAAAGAGCTCACCACGGGCACCAGGAAAAACACCACCCAACCGGGGTGCCACAATCCGCCCAGGAAACCCATCAGCAAATAAGCCGCCACCGATACGATCACCGCAATGGTGGTGGGCAAACCGCTATATTTCTTGTCCTGCACCATGCGCACGATCCAATGATACAAAGGAATCGCCAAAAAGATGATCCAACCGGGGTGCCACAGACCACCCAGGAAACCCATCAACAAATAGGCTACCACCACGAGTAGCGCAATGGGAAAGGCGTGCCAATTCAGTTTTCTTTTTTCCTCAGTCATATTTCCTCCTAAAATGCAAAATTGCCATCCACAAACACGTCCACCTTACTGCCGTCTGCCAAATAACCCTCGATCTTCAGGTCAGCAGTACCAATCATAAAGTCCACGTGTTCAAAGCTATCGTTCAAGCCTGCCGCCGCTCTTTCTTCCTTGCTCATCTCGTTACCCCCTTTCACACAGGTCGGGTAAGCGTCGCCAATGGCAAAGTGACAGGAGGCATTCTCATCAAACAGGGTTTGCAAAAACAGGGTTTTGAGGTTTTGGATAGGACTGTCGTAGGGCACCAAAGCCACCTCGCCCAGGTAATGCGATCCCTCGTCCGTCTCAATAATACCGCGCAAAATATCCTCGCCGATTTCCGCCCAATACTTCACGATACGGCCCTCGTGCAACTCCAGGCCAAAGTTCTCAATGCGTGCGCCCTTGTGGAATAGAGGCATACTTGCCACCACTCTACCCTCAACGCCGTACTTATAGGGTGCGCCAAACACCTCCTCCGTGGGCATATTGGGGCTAAAACGAACGCCCGAAGAGCTCAACTCGCTACCGCCGGCAAACACGTAATCCTTGGGCAACTCCACCCACAGGTCGGTACCCAGGCTATTGGTGTAGTGCAACTTCACCAAGCCCAGATGATTCAAATGCTCCGAGCGCTGGCGCAACTGCTCGTCGTGCTCTTGCCAAGCGGCCACGCTGTCCTCCACGTCCAGGCGCATTGCGTGGGCGATCAATCCCCACAAATGCTCCACCGCCTCCTCCTCGGGCATGTCAGGGCGCACCTTCTTTGCCCAGGCCACCGAGGGTACGGAGAACAAGCACCACCGCACGTGGTTATTTCTCGTTGCGTCGCTAAACTTCGCAAAAGCCTTGTGGCTTGCGCGGCCTGCCTCTGCCAACAGTTTGGGGTCTACGTCTGCCAACAACTCCGGGTCAGAAGACAGAATATTGGCATAAGCCACCTTGCGCTCTGCCATTTCCTCACGGCACACGATCTCCCAATGCTCGGGGGCGATCATCTTGCGACCCTCGCCCAACGTATAGTCCAGCTTCGTCACCTGCTCGTCGCGCCACAGCACCACCACACGCTCTGCGCCGGCGCGGTAGCCTTCCGCCACCAACTCACGGGCGAGATCACGCGCGTTAATATCTGCCGCCACCACAAACACGTCACCGGGGGCAATATTCACGCCCACCCGCACGATCACTTGCGCATACTTATTCAAAAACTTTTGGTCCATTTTTCTCTCCTTTGCCGCCGCAGGTCTAGTTCAGCTTAATGTGCTCCACACCTTCCATGTGGCTATAGCGGTACAAAATAATCTTACTGCCAATGGTATGCACCACCTCGGCGCCAAGCTTGTCCGCCATCTCAAAAGCCAGGTCACGGCTGGTCGCACCGCTATTTTTCAGCACGCCCACCTTCACCAACTCTCTGCGCGACAAAATATCGTCAATTTGGTCCAACACGGTGTCGGCCAATCCATTCTTACCTACGTGCACCAACGTGGGTGCCTTGCTTGCCAAGCCCAATAAATGGGCACGTTGCTTGCTATCTAACATATCTCTCTCCTTTTGGGTTTCTTTTCGTTAATTCAGGAATTCAAAGGTCACGTCTGCAATGCGGATCAAGTCGCCGTCCTTCGCGCCACGCGCACGCAACTCGTCAAACACGCCTCTTTCGCGCAACTTGCGTTGGAAGTAGCGGTTACTGTCCACGTCGTCCAGGGTCACGTTTCGCACCAGCATATCCACAAAACCGCCCAACACCTCAAAGCTTGCGTCAGGATAGCGCACGATACTAAACTCATCGTCATGGCGGTCGTCATACACAAAGGGCGCAAACTCCATTCTCTTAGCAGCAGGCAAATGGACCGCCACTTTCGCCAGGCCACCCACCAAGGCCTCCACACCTTGATGAATCACGGCGCTCATCTCATACACCTCTTTACCGCTCGCCGCACGCAGGGCAGCAATGCGCTCCGCCAACACTTCCTCAGCGTTTTCTTCCATGTCGTACACCATGTCGATTTTGTTTGCCACCACAATCTCGGGCAACTCCAACAGATCCTGGCTATATCTGCCCAACTCGTGGCGAATATGGCGATAGTCCTCCACGGGGTCTCTCCCCTCGTGGCCCGACACGTCCACCACGTGCACCAACATACGGACACGCTCAATATGGCGCAAAAACTCGTGGCCCAGACCCACGCCCTCGCCTGCGCCCTCAATCAAGCCGGGAATATCCGCCAATACGTAATTCTTATCGTACAGCTTCAACACACCCAGGTTGGGCGAAAGGGTGGTAAAGTGATAGTTGGCGATCTTAGGTTTCGCCTCGGTCAGTACGCTCAGCAAAGTGGACTTACCCACGTTAGGAAATCCCACGATACCGATATCCGCAATGGTCTTCAACTCCAGGCGCACCTTATGCTCCACCGTCTTCACGCCGTCCTGCGCAAAAGAGGGAGAGCGTCTGGTGGGGGTCGCAAAGCGCACGTTTCCTTTGCCGCCTTTACCGCCCTTCAACACTACGACCTGCTCGCCGTCCTCAAACATATCCGCCAAAACTTTGCCCGTCTCCGCGTCACGGATCACGGTACCGCAAGGCACCTTGATCACAATGCTCTTTCCGCTCTTGCCAAAGATATTGTTGCCGTCACCGTTTGCGCCGTTTTCAGCGCGATAGTGCGCGCGGTAGCGGAAGTCAATCAAGGTTGTCAGGGATGCGTCCGCCTGAAAAATAATATCGCCGCCCTTACCGCCGTCACCGCCGTCGGGACCGCCACAGGGCACGTATTTCTCACGGTGAAAGCTTACCTTCCCGTTACCGCCGTTACCGGCCTTAATATAAATGGTTGCCTTATCCAAAAACATATTCTACCTCTTGCATTATCCTTTGGATCATGATTTTCTTCTATTTTTCTTTTGATGGACAAATGTCCGCCAAACTACACTCGTTGCAGCGCGGATTTCTTGCATTACATACGTATCTGCCGTGATGGATCAACAAATGGTGCAGGCGCGACCACTCTTCTCTCTCAAAACGTGCATTCAAATCCTTCTCCACGCCGTCCGGTGTTTTCGCCTGCGACAACCCCAATCGGTGCGCCAAGCGAAATACGTGCGTATCCACAGGAATCGCGTCCCCACCAAAGGCCACCGAATACACCACGTTTGCCGTCTTTCTGCCCACTCCCTCCAGGGTCACCAATTCTTCTACCGTCCGTGGCACCTCTCCGCCAAAGCGAGCCATGATCGAGCGTGCCGAGGCAATGATACTCTTTGCCTTGTTGCGATAGAATCCACAGGAGCGAATATAAGGGATCAACTCCTCCTCACTTTTCTCTGCCATGTCCTTCGGATTATCACCCCAAGCAAACAACGCCGGGGTCACCATATTCACCCGCCTATCAGTACATTGCGCCGACAAAATCACCGCCACCAACAACTGATACGGTGTACCGTAGTCCAACTCACACACCGCATTCGGGTGCTGTTCATTCAAACGTTGCAACAATACCTGTATATCCATATGGATATAGTAGCATAATTCCCACCCTTTGACAACATTTTAACCCAAAAACGTCCCTCAAATCCTTTTTCTCACAAAAAATAATACCTTCCGCGCGCACACGAACCACCCTCCCAAAAGGGGTTGAATCAATCTCAGCTTGTTTTTGTACCGATTCCTGATTGATAATACGACGAGATATGTACCGTTCTTCTAGTTGCTATTATGAGAAGATTGGCGATGGAACGATAAAAAACATTCAAGAGGAAATCCCTTTTTAGTTGCCTAGTAATTGGTATTGGTGCCGTGTGAATGATTACGTCTTACAAGTAACCGATTTTGTAGCAAGTGGCAGTTTTGCTACTTTAAGGGAAAATGTAAAATACTACAAGACGGAAAATTATGCGCTATTAGTTAAAACTCAAGACTTTGCCAACAA
>JAFTOZ010000111.1 GCA_017463565.1 Clostridia bacterium
ATGCTTGCGGATAGCGCGGCACATAGGCATACCAAAGGTAATATTAGGCACGTAGATACCGTCCATCACGTCAAAATGGATCCAATCTGCGCCCCAGGACTCCACGTCCGCAACCGTCTTTCCCATGGCGGCAAAATCACCGCTCAATATACTTGGAGCAACCTTAATCATAGTTCTTGTTTCTCCTTTCCAAGAGTTCTTGATAAATCGTCTTATATCTTTCGTACCGCCCCTGGTCCAGCTTGCCACTCGTGGCGGCAGCCTTAATGGTACACTCAGGCTCTGCCAAATGACGGCACATATTATACTTACATCTTCCCAACCGCACGAAATCGCGATAGTACAGGGCCAAATCCTCCGGCTCTACGTCCTCACTTTCAAGCAAGGAAAAACCGCAAGTATCCATCACCGACAGTTGATCGTTCAACTGAAAGAGTTCAATATGTCTGGTGGTATTTCTACCGCGTTGAATCTTACTCAACTCGCCGGTCTCCTGCCCCAGGTCAGCCAAAGCGTTCATAATACTGCTTTTGCCAACGGCAGATTGTCCTGCAAAGCACACCACGCCTTTCAACTTTTCTTTCAGGGTATCAATGCCCTCTCCCGTTTCTGCGCTAATGCTATATACCTCTGCCAAATCTCCGTACACACGGCAAGCATACTCATACACCTCACCGCCCATATCACTTTTGTTACAAAGTAACACCACAGGGATTCCGTGCACCTCTCCCGTCAACAAAAGCTTGTCCACCAACACCCAGTCGCACACGGGCAAAGGAGCAATCACCACGGCCAAACAATCTATATTGCAGACATAAGGACGAATCAAATGATTTTTGCGCGGCAAAACCTCACGGATATACAACACACCCTTTTCTTCGCCCAACAGCACCTTATCCCCCACGTACAGTTTCTCGTCGCCACGCTTCAATAGACCGCGCGCCTGACAACGGTAAACCTTGCTCTCTGTCCGTACGCGAAAGATACCGCCAACCGCCTTGATAATCGTTCCACTAATCTCTTTTTTCGCCAATGTACTTTCTCCTCAACTGTCCACAAGCGCCCTCAATATCTGCGCCCATGGTACGGCGCACCGTTGCCGACAAACCCTCTTTAACCAGCCTCTCACAAAAAGCATTCGCTTCCATACGGGGTGTAGACTTCAATCCTTTCTCCTTCACAGGATTCAATACGATAATATTCACGTGTGCAGGGAATCCGCGCAACAGACTCACCAAGTTCAATGCGTCTTGTTGCGAATCATTCTTCCCCTTGATCAAGGTATACTCAAAAATCACACGTCTACCGCTTGCCTTAAAGTATCGCTTTGCCGCCTCCACTACTTCCGCCACAGGGTACGCCTTATTGACGGGCATAATACTGCTGCGCTTTACATCGGTAGGTGCGTGCAAACTAAAGGTCAATGTAACCCACAACTCGTCCGCTATCAACCGATCCACACCGAGCACCAGACCACAGGTAGACAGAGACACGTTCCGCAGACTGATATGCAATCCATTCTCGGCGTTCAACAGGCGCAGGAATTTAGCTACCTCGTCATAGTTATCAAAAGGCTCACCGCTACCCATCAGCACCACGTTCGTAATGGCGCGATTCTTCAAATCGCCACCCAGGTCACGGTTAGCGCAAATCACCTCGCCCAATATCTCCCCTGCCGACAGGTTTCGCACCAAGCCACCCAGGCCGGACGCACAGAACGCGCAGTTCATACGACAACCCACTTGGGTAGAAACACAAATGGTATTGCCATACCGATAGCGCATCACGACTCCCTCAATAATATTGCCGTCAGATAGTGTAAACAAATATTTGACCGTACCGTCCTTGCTCACCAACTTCTTTTCAATGCGACAACCAACGGGGGTATATTCTGAGGACAAGGTATCTTTCAATGCTTTGGGAATGGTGGTCATTTCCTCCCACGATTTGCCCAACTGCACCGCCTCAAACAGTTGCTTTGCCCGATAGGGTTTCTCGCCGTAGCCTGCCAACAGGGCGCTCATCTCCTCCAAGGAGAAATCTGCTAACAACTTCATACCGTACGGCGCATTCTTGCGACAAAGAAACCGTCGTTACCCATCTTATCCGATTGGAATTGATACATTCCACCGTTTTCGGGCAACTCCTCCATGCCTTCCAAAGCAAACTCGGGGTGCGCTAACAAAAAGCGCATCACCACGTTACTGTTTTCCTCACGCATATTGGTACAAGTGCTATACACCAACACGCCTCCATTCACCACGTACTTTGCGGCGTTGCACAACAATCTGTACTGTTGCTCAGGCAGGGTATCAAGAGCCATTTCGGTGCGATTCAACAAAATATCGGGGTTAGAGCCAATCACACCCAAACCGCTACAGGGTGCGTCCACCAATACGGCGTCAAAAGCGTTCAACCACTCCTCACGCAGCTCGGTCGAATCCCAGACCTCTGCCGATACGTTGGGCGTGTGCATACGGCTTGCATAGTCTTTCAAGAGCGCAACACGGTGGGGGTGCAAATCTGCCGCCACCACTTCTGCCTCGGGGTTATGCTCTGCCAAATACACGCTTTTGCCACCGGGAGCGGCACAAATATCCAATATTCTGCCCTTTCCCAGGCCCTTTGCGCCCATCAGCGCACGGCAAATATAAATGCTATCCAAAGCCTGCACGGTAATCTTACCCTCTGCCAACAACTCGCTCAATGGCTCGGTCGAATGGACCAAATATCCGTGCGGTGTATCCTCTGCGCTAATGCCGTTATCAATCAAATAATTGCGCAACTTAATGCGGCTATACGTACGCTCATTCCAACGCACGTGGGTATGATTATATCTCTCCTGCACAATCCGCAGACCTTCCTCAATGCCGTACTGATCATAGTAGCGGTTGATCAACCAAATCGGCATATTCGAGCGAATACTCACGCCCTCAATCCCCTGCGTAGGCAAATCGTTTTGCACGGGGATATACGCTTTCAAGGTAGCATTCACAAACCCCACCATCTCTCGCTTCACACCCTTGGTCAACTCTACCAACTCGTTCACACAAGCATAGTCGGGCAATACACGCATGTACTTAATGCAATACATACCCAGCTTCAACAACACACGGCAAACCGCCTTTGGTTGTTTTTTGCACAACTTACCCAGTATGTAATTCCACTCTTGCTCGTGCTCCAATACACCGTGCACCAAGCGTGTCACCAACTTACGGTCACGAGGGGGCAAAGAGGGCAAAATCTCATTCAACTCTACCGAGCAATACGCACCGCGACGGTAGACAGAGTCCAATACGTTAAAGGAATATAGCAAATAATTCAACATTATTCCAATACCTCCCCTACGTTCAAGGTATGCCCTGCCAAATATTCCTTGGCGCTCATACGGCGGCCACCTTCTGCTTGCAGCTGTTGCACCAATAACTGGCCGTCCTTAGCCTGCACAGCAACGCCCTCTTTCGCGGAGGCTCTCACGATACTTCCACAGGGAGCCTCAACCAAATCATTCAATTTCTCTACCTGCCAAATTTTCAAGGTTTTACCTTGATAAGCGGTAAAAGCACTAGGCCAGGGGTTCATACCACGCACGTGGCAATCAATCTCCCATACCGTCTTCGACCAATCAATTCGGCCATTTTCCTTCTTCATCATTCCACAGAATGTCGCGTCCTCATGCACCTGCGGTTGATACACAGCCGTACCGTCAAACACCTTTTTCAAAGCCTCAATCAAGGCAAAAGCACCCATCACCGACATGCGGTCAAACAACTCGCCTGCGGTCTCTTTTTCCCCAATTCTCGTCTTATGTTGCAGGATCATATCACCGCTATCCACCTTGAGTGCCGTACGCATAATGGTAATGCCCGTTTCCTCGTGGCCGTCAATAATCGCCTGCTGAATAGGACAGGCGCCGCGCAACTTGGGCAACAAACTGCCGTGCACGTTAATCACACCGTAGGGGGGAATATCAATGATTTCTTGCGAAATAATCTGTCCGTAAGCGGCCGTCACGATCACGTCAGGCGCAAGCGAGCGAATCGCCTCCACGCCCTCGGTGCGTACTTTTGCAAACTGCAACACAGGAATCCCCAACTTCTCCGCCAACACCTTGGTCGGAGGGGGTGTCATTTTCTTTCTTGCGCCCTCTTTGTCGGGTTGGGTCAACACACCCACCACGTTGTAGCCGGCATCCACCAATGCCTGCAAGGATGGCAGGGCAAAATCAGGCGTACCTGCGAACAATACTCTTTTGCTCATCTCACTCATTCTTTCACCGCCTTATCGTAGAACAAAATGCCGTCCAGGTGGTCCATCTCGTGGCAACACACGCGCGCATCAAAATCACGGAACTCGCGCTCCACGGTTTCTCCCTTTCTGTTTTGATAGCGGAGTTTCAAATACGTAGGTCTTTTCACCGGCAAATACTTTTTCGGCACAGACAAACAACCCTCGTTCATCACCGCCTCGCCCGAGGCTGCCAAAACAACGGGGTTAATCAGTTCCACAATCTCATTCGATTCCATCTGACAAATGGCATACCGCTTCATCAATCCAATCTGCGGTGCCGCCAAACCCACGCCCTCTGCGGCTTTCATGGTTTCCAGCATATCGTCCAAAATCTGTCCCAATCGAGCGTCAAAAGTAGTTTGCTCACGGCAAACCTTGCGCAAAATGTCATCTCCGTCCTTCACCACGTCTCTCAAAGCCATACTCTACTCCTTATACCATATTTTGAGGATTCTGCTCAAAATACACACTTATTTTCCCCTTCACGCGGCTCATTGCCACCTCGTGAATCTTTGCGGTCAACTCCTCCTCACGCTCAGGTCGTAACCGCATAATCACCTGAAAGCGGTATTTATTTTCCATGCGGCTAATGGGCGCACGCATACCCTGCAATCGACTAATTTCGTCGGGGTACTCCCGCATCAACTCACGCACCCCGGATAGCACCGACTACACGTAGACAAACGCCCCCTGCTCGGTATCGCTCGTCACCAATATCCGCACAATCTTCCTAAAGGGCGGAAATTCCGTCACTTCTCTCGTGTTGATTTCCTTTCGATAAAACCCATCGTAGTCATAATTTTGCGCAAAATAGAACACGTAATGCTTGGGCGAATAGCTCTGCAATATCACCCGTCCGCGCAGCTCGTCTCTACCTGCTCTTCCTGCCACCTGGGTCACCAACTGGAA
>JAFTOZ010000112.1 GCA_017463565.1 Clostridia bacterium
AGAGACAGCTGATGACCCCAACCGAGAGTGTCCTGAGCTGGCAACTTCGCTTTCTGCAGATTTGCTTTTGTCCGCAGTATGTGATGACGGTGAGTTTATTGAGTTCCGTCCTGCAGTTAAAGGCGTGCGTTGCGTGTTTACCTATATCAACGGTCAACAGGTAGGTTTGGCAATCACTTGTCGTGCGGATGAGGGCTCTTTGAACGTGCCTGCAATCAAAAAACTGCAATCCTTTATTTGTGAGTTGAATTGCTGCGGTGCAGCGTTTATTTCGCTCGTAGATAGCGACGGTATCGTTGATTTGGGTTGTCAACCTGCGTTTGCAGAGTCTTTGTCGGGCCTGGCGAAGGAGCTTGCCGGGTTTGCTAATCCTATGATTGGCGTGGCTTGCGGTCGCGTTATGGGAAATGCATACAGTTTGCTTTTCAGTAAGGGCGCCGGTTTTGCATACAACCTTGCTTTTGCCACTGCAGAAATTGGTGTTTTGCCTCCTGAGAGCGCAATCCACTTGGTATTTGCCGACGAATTGCACCGTTTGGGAAACACGCCAGAGGTGCGTGCACGCTTGGCAGAATTGTATTCTCGCGAAAAATGCTCTCCCTTTAGCGCCGGCGAGGAAGGCTTTATTGACGAAGTGATTCATCCTGCGGCCCTGCGCCCCTATTTGGCTCAGGCATTGCAGACACTTCAATAGGAGGGGCTATGCAACTGTTGTTAGCGAATCAGAGTATTGGTGATAGCTGGCTGTGGATTGTACTTGGCGTAATTGCCGGTCTTGCAGTAATTGTGGCGATATTTGGACTGGTTTCTAGCCGCCGTAAGAGCGAGAAGAGGGTAGAGGTAAACAAGCCGGAGAAAATTCAAGAGCCCAGAACAAAGACCGCCGAGGTGGTCACGGATGAAGAAGAAATCGCCGCAGTAATGGCTGCTATTACGGCAGTTATGGAAAAATCGGCGGAACCTAAAACGGCACGGTTTGTCGTGCGTAAGATCGTTAGAATGTAGGAGGAAACAGTTATGCGTAAGTTTAACGTGACAGTGAATGGAAAAAGTTATTACGTCGAAGTAGAGGAATTGGGTGCAAATGCCCACGTAGCACCTGTGCAACGCCCTATCGTAGAAGAGACGGTTGCGCCTAAGGCGACCAGTCAACCTCAACCCGTAGCACCTGCCGGTGGCACGCCTGTCCTTGCGCCTATGCCCGGCCTCATTTTGGATCTGAAAGTTCCTGCAGGCACCGCTGTTAAGAAGGATCAAACCGTATTGGTGCTGGAAGCTATGAAGATGGAGAACGAAATCGTAGCACCATGCGACGGTGTGATTACCTTTGCCGTATCCAAGGGTAGCAACGTCGAGTCGGGTAGCGTATTGGCTACGATTGCATAGGAAAACCGCGATTGCACGCTTAAATGTCCATTCTATATTGCCGAATTAATAGGGCAAAAGGGTGGATAGCTTGCAGAAACTGTTTGCTGATGGAGATAGTTATGTCTAAGAAATTGTTGATTACAGAAACCATATTGCGTGATGCTCATCAATCGCAGGCGGCTACACGTATGCGCTTGGATGAAATGTTGCCAGTATGTGAAACGTTGGATAAGATTGGCTATTATAGCATGGAAGTATGGGGTGGCGCGACGTTTGATAGCTGTTTGCGCTTCTTGAACGAGGATCCGTGGGAGCGTTTGCGCCAGTTGAGAAAGGCTCTGCCGAATACAAAGTTGCAGATGCTTTTGCGCGGTCAAAACATACTGGGTTATAAGCACTACGCAGACGACGTAGTGGAGGCATTCGTGCAAAAGAGCATTGAAAACGGTATTGATATCATCCGTATTTTTGATGCGTTGAACGATACGCGTAATATGGAGACCGCAATCCGTGCTACCAAAAAGTACGGCGGTATCTGTGAGGTAGGCTTGAGTTATACCACTTCTCCCGTGCATACTCGCGAATATTTCGTGGCGCTGGCGAAGGAACTGGAGCAAATGGGCGCGGATATTATCTGCATTAAGGATATGGCGAACTTGTTGCTCCCCTATGAGGCGTACGAGCTGGTGAAGGCACTGAAAGCGGCGGTGGCGATTCCTATTCATCTGCATACGCACAATACCTGCGGTACGGGCGATATGACGAACCTGATGGCGGCGCAAGCCGGGGTGGATATTGTGGACTGTGCGTTGAGTCCGTTGGGCAACGGTACGTCGAACCCTGCGACCGAGGCATTGGTGGCAACGTTGCAGGGGACTGAGCGCGATACAGGACTGGATTTGGCACTTTTGAACGAAGCCGCAGTTCCTTTCCGTGTGGTGGCAGAAAGACTCAAAAAAGAGGGTTATTTGAACCCAAAAGTGCTGTCTATCAACGTGAATGCATTGATTTATCAGGTGCCGGGCGGAATGTTGTCGAATTTGCTCAATCAGTTGCGTGAGGCAAAGGCAGAGGATAAGTATCAGGCGGTGTTGGAAGAAGTGCCCCGTGTGCGTGCCGACTTGGGTTATCCGCCACTCGTGACGCCTACCAGCCAGATTGTGGGCACACAGGCGGTGATGAACGTGCTGTTTGGCCGCTACGAGCGTGTGACGAAAGAGACCAAAGGTCTCTTGCGTGGAGAATACGGCAGATTGCCGGCTGAACCCAACGCAGAAATCGTGGAAAAGGTACTGGGTGGCGCCGAGAGGATCACCTGCCGTCCTGCCGACCTGATTGCGCCAGAGTTGGATAGATACCGTGAGGAGATTGCGGAGTATATTGAGCAAGAAGAGGACGTGTTGAGTTATGCTTTGTTCCCTCAAGTGGCGCTGAATTTCTTCAAAAAGCGCAAGGCCGCTAAATACGGCGTAGACGTAGCGCACGCAGACAAGGATAATCCTGTTCATCCTGTGTAAGGACAAGTGAATGAGGCAACCAAGCGATTTCTGCTTGGTTGCTTTTTTCGTAGAAACGACATCTCTTTTGAGAAGTAGCCATAAAGTTTTTTTTGGGTGAAATTGGAAACGCTTTGCCTTTTTCGGGGAAGAAGTGTCCAAATATATGGACAGAAATCGGGGTTGATTTTGGTATTTTTGGGCACTTTTTTTCAAAAAAAGGCAAAAATCATCTTGTTTTTTGACGGGTATTTTGGAAAGGTTGGAAGGTCCCTGCAAGGGAGAGTGTGGGCAGCGTATTTGGGGTTGAATCCTTCAAAGAAGGAATTGAAAAAGGAGCGAGTTTGAGGAAGCGTGAACGCCTGGTGTTTTTGAGGAGTAAAGGAATTTTACTTAACAGGCGAAAAAGAGTTGACAAGGGGAAAGTGAATGGGTATAATGTGGAGGTGTAAAGGTAAAAACCTTTATAGCTTGTGAGGTAGGAATGACGTTAGAAGACCGTTGTAAAATCGCTGACTTATATACTGAATATGGAGCGCTACTGACGAAGAAACAGGCAGACATGTTGCAGATGTACTGTGAACTGGATTTGAGCCTGACCGAGGTGGCGGAGCAGTTTGGTGTGAGTCGCCAGGCGGTGCGTGACAGTATCATGCACGCGGTTGCCTCATTGGAGCATTATGAAAAGGTGCTACGGAACGTGGAGAAGAAAGAACAGATTTCGAAACTGCTGTATATGAGCAGTCGGGAAAGCTGGGAAGAGACCGTGGCGAAAATCGTAGCATTGTTGGAGGACTAAGATGGGTGCCTTTGATTCGTTGAGTGAAAAGCTGAACCACATATTTACCAAGCTG
>JAFTOZ010000020.1 GCA_017463565.1 Clostridia bacterium
ATCACGTAGGTGTTGGGGAAGTTGGGGGTGATATGATCGGTAGGAGAAATGAAGTCACGCAGGGGATAGGTGGGCAATTCCGAGGTGCTGATGCCTGCGAAATCGTGGGCAATACCTTCGGTCATGTTGAACAAAATCTTGACCTTGAGGGCAAGGTTGATATCGTACATACCGCAGTTGAGCACGGCTGCACCAAAGCGACCGTTCATCACGCCGTATACACCTTGCATAGCAGGGCTATCCTGAATGACGGAAAGGAGTACGGACGCATAGCCACCTGCAGAGTCGCCGGTGACAACCATATGATCCAGATCCAGATTGTATTCCTCTGCGTGAGCAACCACCCAGTTGAAGGCTTTTACAAGGTGTCTGCCGGGCTCGGGGCATACGAATTCGTCGCCAAGTCCGTAGTTGACGTTGAAGACAACAGCGCCGGTTTCGTGCGCCAGCCACATAGAAAGGCAGGTACGGTGCTTTTTGTCACCTGCGGAAAAACCACCGCCGTGAATCTCGAAAATCACGGGATATTTACCCTCCTCCCGGGGCAGGTAGTGCACGTCCAATTTGCAATCATTGGGGTGCTCGTCGTTGTAGACGACGTCATATTGATTTACCAACCCTTTTTTGAGTTCCTCTTTCATTTTGGGCGGGTTTTGTTGCTTGTCGTAGATTTTGTCGATAAATCTAAAAACTCTTTTTGCGAACGTCATAGTTTCTCCTCACTTATTTGACATAAATAGTGGCCTCGTAGGGTCTTAAGTTGCGTTGTTTGCCGCCGTCCGGGTAGTTAGACAGCAGAATGGCCGTATCGTCCAAATCATATCCTTTGATACGGGGTCTTGCGCAGGTGTTCTCGCTCATATTGATCACGACGAGCATTTTGTAGCCTTGGTATTTGCGTTCAAAGACAAATAGCCTGCGATGATTGGGTTTATATAGTTTGAAGTCTCCGTAGAGGAATAGCTCGTTGTCCTTGCGAAGTTCCAGAAGTTTACGGTAGAAATGACAGATACTGTCTGGGTTTGCCATTGCCTCTGCTACGTTGATCTCTCTATGATTGGGGTTGACCGTAAACCAGGGCTTGGCGGTGCTGAATCCTGCGTTTTCCTCTGCGCTCCATTGCATAGGCGTGCGTGCGTTGTCGCGAGCTGCCTTGTGAGCAAGGCGCATAAGGGTATCGTGCTTGAGACCGAACTTACGGAAAAGATTGTAGCATGCGTGTGTATTGACGTCGGGGTAGTCCTCAAGGTTGGGCAGCGCAATGTTCAGCATACCAATCTCTTGCCCTTGGTAGATGAAGGGTGTGCCCGATTGACAGAGGTACATCATAGCAAGTGCCTTGCCGCTTTCCACGCGGTATTTTTCTGAGCCGTATCGGGAAATAATGCGGGGTTGATCGTGGTTTTCGATATAGAGTGCGTTCCAACCCTTGCCGTACAACTTGTTTTGCCAGCGGCGGTAGACTCTCTTGAGTTTTGGGAGAGAAAAACCCGTTTGTACCCAACTGTAGAGGAAACAGTCTGCCTCCATATGTTGGAAGTGGAACATCATATTCAGCTCCTGGTCGGAATAGTCGATGAATTTCAGTGCCTTGTTGGGGGTCATCATCGGTGCTTCGCCAACCGTCATAGCGTCGTACTCTTGCCAAACGGTGCGGAATTCGCGCAGATACTCGTGCAGGCGCGGACCGTTTTGATAGTGCTCCATACCACGTGCTGCCGGCATCAGGGGGAATCCATTGGGCAAGCCCTCACGCTTGCTGATGAAGGTGATGACGTCCTCGCGGAACCCGTCCACGCCTTTTCCCAGCCAAAAGCGCATGATATCCTTGACTTCTTGGCGCACCTTGGGGTTGTCCATATTGAGGTCGGGTTGCTCTTTGGCAAATAGGTGCAAATAGTACTCACCGCGTACTTCGTCGTATTCCCACCCTTCGCCCGGGAAGGTGGACGTCCAGTTGTTGGGGGGACGTTTGCCGTCCTTTCCGCGCCCCTTTCGCCAAATATAGTAGTCGCGATAGGGGTTGTCATCGCCACCCTTGCGGCTCTCCAAAAACCAAGGGTGTTGATTACTGGTATGGTTGATGACGAGATCCATGATGACCTTGAGCCCAAGCGCGTGTGCTTCTGCCAACACTTCTTCGAAGTCCTCCATCGTGCCGTATTCGGGATTGATAGAGCGGTAGTCTGCGATATCGTAGCCATAGTCTGCCTGCGGTGAGACGTACAAGGGGGAGAACCAAATTGCATTGCAACCAAGTTCTTTGATATAGCTGAGTTTCGAGAGAATGCCCTTCAGATCGCCGATACCGTCTCCGTTTCCGTCACAAAAGGAACGCGGCCAGATTTGATATACCGTAAGATGTTGCCACCAAGCGTTTTTCATTTTATCACCTCATTCCTCATTATAATACTCCAGGACAAAGATTTCAAGGGCTATTTGGATATTTATCCAAAAACTCGGTTTGACTTGGTTGCTCTCTCGTGTTACAATGGAACTATGATCATTTGTTTTGGCGAAATACTGGCAGATATCTTTGTGAATGGGGCAGATACCCAAATTTCTCTCGGTGGCGCTCCGCTCAACGTGGCGGTGGCGGCGCACAGGTCGGGTGTTGAGGTTTGTTTTGTGGGTAGAGTCGGTGCCGATTTATTGGGTGAGATGCTTATTGAGAAAGCAAAAGCCTACGGCGTGAATCTGCATATCCAAAAGGATAAAGACAGAAACACCTCCATTGCACTCGTAACGCTCACAGACGGGGAGAGATCTTTTGATTTTTTGCGTAAAAACGGAGCAGATGCTTACGTAAGCGGTGAGGGGGTAGATGTTGGCGAAGGGGATATACTTCATTTTGGCTCTTTGCCTCTTTCTACCAAAGAGGGACGGGCTACCTGCCTTGCACTCGCTAAGAAAGCGCATAAAGCAGGTGCACTCGTGAGTTTTGACGTAAATTACCGTGAGGGAGTCTTTGACGAAGAGGGTATTTCTGCCATTCGAGAAATGATTGACATAGCAGACGTGGTGAAGTATAGCGGCGAGGATATGGCGGCGCTCTATCCCGATCAAGGAGAGGACGCTTTGTCCGAGGCAAAGGCTCGTCTATCCGTCCTGACTCTTGGTAGCGAGGGATGCATGGTATACTTTGAGGGTGCGATGGGATACGTGCCGAGTGAGCCTGTAGTGCCGGTGGATAGCACGGGTGCAGGCGACGCTTTCTGGGGTGCGATGCTTGCTGGGATCGCAAAACGCCACTGGAATTCGCTTGATATGGTAGCAATTGAGGATTGTGCGGAGATTGCATGCAAAAACGGCGCAGAAGCAACGCAATACGTGGGCGCTTTGCCCCCTCTTCAGTAACTTTCCGTCAGAGAAAATTTGAATTAAAATTCAAAATATTCGCATAAAATTTCCTATTTTGTGTGCATTTTCGCACCCTTTTACTTGCAATAATTACTTCCTTTGGATATAATGGTGTGAGCAAATCTAGGGTATGCATTGGCGGTATTTGGAGAGATACGCCGAGGCAGTTTCTCTCGGTTTTGCAATATTATCTCGTTGTTTTTGGCGCCGCTGGCTAAGTTGTTCAAATGGTGCTAAAAATTGAATTGGAGTTAATGTATGGAAGCGTTGCAATTTTTGATTGACGGTATTACGCACGTCACTTGGGAACAGGTGATTATGTGGGGCGTTGGTGCTGTGCTGATCTATTTGGCAATTGCCAAAAAAATTGAGCCCGCACTTCTTTTGCCCATGGGATTTGGTGCAATCCTTATCAACATTCCTTTTTCGGGCGCGATGGGGGAGGCCGGTATCATTCAATGGCTATTTGAGTTGGGCATTGAGGCAAGTGAGGCTATGCCTTTGCTGCTGTTCATCGGTATTGGTGCGATGATCGATTTCGGTCCTTTGCTTTCTAACCCCAAACTGATATTCTTTGGTGCCGCCGCGCAGGTTGGTATCTTTATCACTATCGTTCTCGCCGCCGCTTGCGGCTTTAATATTGCAGACGCTTCTGCTATCGGTATCATTGGAGCTGCAGACGGTCCTACTTCTATCCTCGTTGCAAACGTGCTCAAGAGTAGTTACATTGGACCTATCGCGGTGGTAGCGTATTCCTATATGGCATTGGTGCCCATCATTCAACCTGCAGTCATCAAGGCAGTTACGACCAAGAAAGAGCGTATGATCCGTATGGACTATTCTCCTGCAAAGGTCAAAAAGAGCACCAAGATCTTGTTCCCTATCATCGTGACCGTGATCTCCGGACTCGTTGAGCCCGACTCGGTATCTCTCGTGGGTATGCTGATGTTTGGTAACCTGTTGCGAGAGTGCGGTGTGTTGGAATCTCTGTCCGACACGGCAAAGACGGTATTGACCAACCTCATCACGCTGCTTTTGGGTATCACTATTGCCGCATCTATGAAGGCAGAAAACTTCGTGACCCTGCAAACCTTGATTATTATGTGCTTGGGTCTGTTTGCATTCTGCTTTGACACTGTTGGCGGTGTGCTGTTTGCTAAATTCGTCAACCTTTTCCTGCCCAAGGGCAAGAAAATCAATCCTATGGTGGGTGCTGCCGGTATCTCTGCGTTCCCCATGGCTTCGCGCGTGGTACAAAAGATGGGTATCCAGGCAGATCCGTCTAACCACCTGTTGATGCACGCTGTCAGTGCCAACGTTTCGGGTCAGATTGCATCCGTCGTTGCAGGCGGCGTGATTCTGTCCATCGTGCCGGCAATCATTGCTGGTCTGTAAGGAGGGCGGTATGGCTGAAAAGAAAAAGAGAAAGTTTGGTTGGAAAGAAGTCGTCCTACTGCTCGTGTTGGCGGCGGTCGTTACGGTTTTCGTATTTGTATTTATCGGAAACAAAACCACCATTGAGTTTGTGTCGGTCGGCGGTGAGTTTGACGCTGGCGAGGGCGCAAAGGTCTATGATTATCCGCACGACGTTGAAGGAACCCAAAACACCCTGCACAACTATTATGAATTATTGACAAAGAGTTACCGCATCAGTTCCGTAGCAACCCTGCCTGAGGTGAAGCGTGAGGGCTTTGATTTCCTGGGTTGGTACGTTGCAGAAGTTGGCGCAGACGGTTCTTTGACGTATAGCGAGGAAGCTTTCAGCGCAAAACAAGTCAAAACTCTCGAAAAGGACGGAAAAATTACCCTGTACGCAAAGTGGCAAAAGAGCGAAACGACAGAGGGCGGCGAGATGGAACTGTTTAAGCCGCAAAAAGAATCGGTGCTTGCTGCGCTCGATATCACCTGGAAGGGTATGCTTGGTATCTTTATCGTGATTGGATTGATCTTTGTCGTGATCGTACTACTGAACGCTATCACCAATAAGGAATTGCCATTTGGTCTGGAAAAACTGCGTCAAAAGTACAAAGCGAAAAAGCAAGCTCAAGCGAATCAGACTGAGGAAGTCGCACCCGAGGAGACCCCGACAGAAGAAAAACAGCAGAAATAA
>JAFTOZ010000113.1 GCA_017463565.1 Clostridia bacterium
GACATGGACGGTACCGTCTACGTGGGTCCTAATCCCATTGAAGGTGCCTTTGAAGCGTTGGAAACTCTGCGCCAAAACGGGCGCAAGGTGTGCTTTTTGACAAACAATAGTTCCCGCTCGATTGAGCAATATCTGCACCACCTGACACGCTACGGATTTGTGGCGAGCCGTGAGGAAATGTTTTCTTCTACCCTGGCTACCTGTGGATATCTGCGCCATCATCACGAGGGGGCGCGCGTATATGCGGTGGCTACCGATGAGGTGCGCGAGGAAATGCGTAGAGAAGGGGTGAACGTGTTGGACTATGACCCGACCGACCCCAAGGATTATCCCGACGTGGTGGTGGTGGCGTTTGATACGACCTTGACCTATCAAAAGGTGTATGCCGCTTGCCGTTATATCCACGCAGGTGCGACCTATATTGCCACCCATCCCGACAATTTCTGCCCGGCGGTAGAGTGTCCTATGCCGGATTTGGGCGGATTTATTGCGCTGATTGAGAAAACAATCGACAAAAAGCCGGACGTGATCGTGGGTAAGCCCTATCTGCCTATGGCAGAAGAGGTTGCTGCACGCTTTGGTTTGGCGCCCGACGAGATTGCCATGGTAGGCGACAGACTGTATACCGATATTCGATTTGCGGTGGATCACGGTATGTGCGGTATTTTGGTATTGACAGGAGAAACCACAAAGGAAATGCTGGCTGATAGCCCCGTCAAACCTACGCTTGTACTGGATACTTTTGCTGACGTTTTGCCTTTGTTGGGATTGTAATATCTTTTGAT
Source organism: Clostridia bacterium (assembly GCA_017463565.1). GTDB lineage: Bacteria > Bacillota > Clostridia > Christensenellales > CAG-1252 > RUG14300. The sequence continues at coordinate 786 of JAFTOZ010000113.1, forward strand.
ATAGAAAAGCAACTGTCCAAATATATGGACAGAAGTCCGAGCTAAAATGCTCGGATTTTTGCTAAATTTTGCAATTTTTCCCATTTTTACCTTATTTTTGAAAGATGTTTTTTTGAGAGGTAGAGGAAGGAGTATGTGACTCAGTTTCTCCGATTTCTCTATTGCGTTTTCTCTGTTTTGGGGATAAAAAATCGCCCCATTTTTGTGGGGCGATTGATTGTGTTGAGAATGAGGATTCTTCGTTGTCCTCGGGATTATTCGTTGTCCTCGGTGGGAGTGGAGTGGCAACAACAAGAGTGCTCGTCGGGGTTGTCCTTGTCGTGACAACAACAGGAGCGCTCTTCGGAATTTTCTTCGGAGTGGCAATGGCACTCGTGGTCGTCGTCGTGGCAATGGCACTCGTGATCCTCGGAGTGGCAACAACAGGAGTGCTCGTCGGGGTTGTCCTTATCGTGGCAACAACAGGAGTGATCTTCGTCATGACAATGGCACTCGTGATCTTCATCATGGCAATGGCACTCGTGATCTTCGGAGTTGCAGCAACAAGAGTTGTCGTCCTCGTGGCAACGGCAGGCGTGCTCATCAGAGGTGTCTTTGGAGTGGCAACAACAGGAGTTGTCGTCCTCGTGGCAACGGCAGGCGTGCTCAGCGGGGTTGTCCTTGTCATGACAACAGCAGGAGTGCTCTTCATCATGGCAATGGCACTCGTGGTCTTCGGAGTGGCAACGACAAGAGTGCTCATCGGGGGTATCCTTGTCGTGACAACAACAGGAGTGCTCTTCATCATGACAATGGCATTCGTGGTCTTCGTCGTGACAATGGCACTCGTGGTCTTCGGAGTGGCAGCAACAAGAGTTGTCGTCCTCGTGGCAACAACAGGAGTGCTCGTCAGAGGTGGCCTCGGAGTGGCAGCAGCAACAGCAGGCCTTGGGTGCTTTGGCAAAGAGGGCCTTGAGGTTGGAGCCACGGCAGACGAAGATTTCGCGCATCATGAGGGCGCCGAGGAAAGCGATAGTGCCACCGAACAAAACGTCGCTCATATAGTGGGCGCCAACGACGATACGGCTAAGGGCAACCAAACCCGTATAGAGAACGGTGAGGCAATAGAGCAATGCCTTGACCCAGCGCTTGTTGCACTTGGGAGAAAGGTAAGGCAGGGCAAGCAGGGTGTAGACCATACCTGCGGAGAAGGTGTGACCGCTGGGGAAAGATTTGCAGTTGTCGCTGGCAAGAACGATATTGAAGGTATCTTCCAACAGGTTGCGTTTGCCGTTGATGACGTACCAGGGGGTGTAGTAGGAGAAATCGCCCAGATAGTTCATAGTACGGAAGCGCACACGGCCGATGGGAGATTTGACGAAGTGTACCACGAGGTAGCAAGCCATCGTGCCAACGATGGCAAATACCCACCAAACCATACGGCGGTTTGTTTCGGGATTGACACGCTTCCACAAGGCGATGACACCGCAAGCAAGACCCAAGCCTACCACTGCGCAGAGTGCGCTGATATAGGGGGTGGAAGCAAGCTCTTTGGCTACGTGGACGTATTTGCCGTGGTCCGCAGGATAGAGCTCGGCACCGATGAACTCGGCGGTGTATTTGAACAGATCGTGCAGAATGAAGTAGCAACCCACGGTAGCGCCGACTACGGCAAGGAGAGCCAACCATTTGAGTTTGTCATTTCTTCTCCAAAAAGCCCAAAAGAGAATGGCACAGGCTACCACGATCATACCGAACATAGGCGCAGAGCCAATGGCCTCGAAGAATAGACCGAATCCGTTATACGAGATATAGTCACCGTGGTCTTTGCCCAATGCCTCGCCCTCCAGGGAATCCTTGGTGAGGATTTGGCTGATGGGAAGATCGTAGTAGGTGGCTACCACCACGAGTGCGGTGAACACCACAGCAAAGATAAGAATCGCGAGAATGATTTTGAGCCGAGGATTGGGACTCAATGCGGTTTTGATCATAGGTACCTCCTGGGAGCACGCTCCAATTTATGTTGGTGGCAGAGCCACTTAGTCTATGGGTAGAATCTGCAAGGTGGGCGCCACGCAGCGGAAGGAAAGGGAAAAGGAAGAAAGAGTTCTCTTTTCGCCGTCCATACACCAGTCCAAGTTTTGTGGAGAGGTGAGGGTGAGGGTGGAAACCTCTTGGAAGAGGATTCGTCCGGTGTGAATGGGGCGCCTTATGCCGAGGAAGAAAATGCGGAAGAAGGGGAAGAATAGGCGCGCACGGGCAATCAAGCCGTCCTTTCCAAAGGAGCGCACCAGAAGCAGGTGGGCACTTTCTTTGGTGGGGTCGTAGAGACGGTTGAAAGGGAAGCGGAAGCAAACCCTGCTTTTGATGAGCATAGCAAGGGTGTAGTTGCCCTCGATATGCTTCTCGTCTGCCTCGACGGATAGGGGGAAATCGTAGGCACGGTAGGCAGACAGTACGCGCCGTACGTATGCCCACGCACCCTGCTTTTGTTTGGCGGCAACGGTGGACGTATAGCCAATGGGGGTAAAGGAGCCTGTTGCTAACACGTAGGTGAAGATTTCTCCGTTGGATAGCTCGCCCACCACCGGGTCGGCAGAAAGCCTGGTGGGGGTATGGGCACGCTCGTTGAGGGTGCCGCACGGATAGTATTTGAGAAGAAGGGGCACTTCTTTTGCCCATTGCAGTACGGCACGCAAGGTGCCGTCGCCACCTGCTACCAATACCTCGGTGAATGCCGCAGGCAGAAAGCAGGAAAGTTGCTCTACCCCAATGACCGTGGGGTTGGGGTCGGATAAAAAGCGTGCAATGAGTTGGTCAATTTGCACGCTTTTGGCTCGGCCGCTATTCTCGTTGAATACGACCAGACTGTGGGTCATTACCACTTATTGTGGACACGCTCGGCAAATACCGTGGCATCCTTGAGTTCCACCACGGTGCCATCGTCCAAGACGGCACGGCCGCTCATACGGCCAAAGACTTGGTGGGGAATCATACAGATCACTTTGAGGTCTACGGGGGCTTGGCGATCGATGATGGGGGTGAAGTTCATTTCGAAACGGCCGTCGTTGGAGGTGAACTTCCAGGGTTCCATATAGAGGTACTCACCCTTGGGAGAGCGAGGAATATGGAAGGTGACCTCGTCCAGCTTGTGTGCCTTGCCGTCGTAGAAAAGCATATTTTCGGTGGCGGCAGAGGTGTCGCCAAAGCCGTAGCCTACGTTGAAGCCAAACAGGTGGCCGTCGGGCAATTCCACTTGGCCACTACCCCAATACCAGGTGTTGTCGTACGTCCAGACGCCGCGACCCCAATCGAGGGTGGCGAGAGATTTGTTTTCGCGATTGAAGCGGTAGGTGACCCCATCAAACAGGCACCAACCCTCGGCACGCATGCAGTTGATCTTTTGGTTGTAGTAGAAGTGTTTGTCCTTGTGGAAGGGGGTGGCGATCACCATACTCTCCTCGGGCGCCTCGGAAAGCACCACGTCGAAAGTGATGGGAGAGCCGGACTTGCCAAAGTTGTCCAATCGGCCGTAGAGACGGCGAGTGGTGCCGTCGTTGAGGAAGTGCATATCCGCACGGCCTACCTTGGCGTGGACGTCACCCTTTTCGCTCGTCCAGGGCATACCCAGAGAACCCAAGGGGAGAGCATCCAACACACCGTCGTTGATCTGGAAGGGATATTCGCCAAAGCCCAACAGAGAGACGTTCAGACTGGTGACGAAACCTGCGTCCGAGATAGTCAGACACAGACCAAACTCATCGTTGCCTATGTAGTAGTAGTCCCACTCCTTGATACGGATTTTGGGGGCTTTGATGTCGGCACGGTCATACTCCCACAAAAGACGTTTGGCATAGCCGGGACAGGCAATATTGCCCTCGGCATTGAGTAGACGTTGCTTTTCGATAATTTCTGTTTGCTTAGCCATAGTTTTCTCCTTGTTCTCTTTTTGCGCTTGTTTTAGAAATTGATTTCCCACTTGCCTTTGGCGGTGATGAGAAGTACCACCTTGCCCTCGATCCAACTCGACTTGATAGGACCGTAGTCCTCGCTATCTATGCTGACCGAGCGGTTGTCGCCCATAATGAAATATTCCTCCGCACCCAGGGTGTAGGCATAGTTACGTGAGCCGTTCCCCGTGAGTTTGAGACCGCCCGGGTAGTCGTAGAGTTCGGCTCTGGCGTCCAACTCGTTGTTGACGTAGAGTTTGCCCTCGATGAAGGCAACCGTATCGCCCGGGATCCCCACGACACGCTTGATGACCCGTTTATAGCCGTCTGCTACTGCAGACTCGCCTGCGGAGCCTTGGTTGACGAAAGGCATAGAGCGAATGAAGTCGGTGAAGGTGACGGGGCGAGAGGCAGGACACTCTGCCTCGTCATTGGCGTACATACCCAACAGCGTGCCGTACTGGGTCACGAGAGAGGAATTGGAATAGAATTCCTCGGCGCCCACCGGTACGTAGGTGACGATGACGTCTCCCCTTTTGTATTCCTTGGCGGCCTTGTTGATGAAAACCTTGGCGCCTGCTGCATCGATGGTGGGCGCCATAGAGTTGCCCACAATCTCGATAGAGGTGAGCAGGTAGGCTTGTATGAGGGCAACCGCAACCAATGCGATGATGACGATGAGGATAACCTCTACGATGATCACCATCAGTTTCTTGGGGGTGAAGCCCTCTTCGTGTTTTGATTCTTTGTTCATTATACCCATAGCATATTGTTGAAGAGCACGCCCTCGGCGCCTCTGAATTCGATCTTCTTCATACCCTGCCAACCGGTCAAAGGCAACATGACCTCGTCGCGGAAATCGTCGGAGGCCAGACGGACACGCTGCCACGAGCCGTCTCCTTTGAGGTAGACGGACGCGGTGTAGTCACGGTATTTGCCATCCTCTTCCACGGTGAGCACCACGTCGATGGTGCGCTCGCTGGTGCAGTAGGCGGAAATCTGCAACTCACCCTCGGCAAGCAATCGGTTGCTCTCGCCAACACAGTAGCTGATCAGTCGACCCTCGTGGGTGCATACGCCTGCGATACCGTCGGGAGCGGTGACGATACCAAACACACGCAGGGAGAGGTTGACTACCTTGGTCTCGGCAAAGAATGCAGGCGGCATGGAGGTATCGTAGAGCAGTTTGTTGGGGGTCATACGGGCGCGCGGAAGTTCGTCGGGCAGTTGAATGGACACGCAGGGAGAGGAGAGTTGAATCCCTCCTTTGTAGTTGACCTGCGTATAGGCAACGATGCTGCGGTCACGAACGCCCACCCGTACGGAAACGGGAGAGCCGTCTCCCACCTTGGTGTGCCAGGAGCGGTACTCGGGATTTTCTTCGTTGAAGGAATAGTGTACGTAAACGCTCTCTACCTCTTGGGAATCGTCTACCCCGACCGAGAAATGCACCTGTCCGTCCGAAAGGGCATAGCTGAGGGTAGGGATATGCGGCAGGGGGGCTTTGCTCTTGTATTGAGATTCTATCCATTGCCACAGGGTATTAACCGACGTCAGAGAAATTTGACGGCGAAGACCGTGGGAAATGACGGTGGAACAAAGACCTTCCTCGGGCATAAGGGCAACGAGGTCGTGAATCTTGTCGAAAGAACAGCTGTAGTGGTTGGTGGCGGTGACCACCATCATGGGGATATGGGTGCGCCTTGCGTAGGTTTGGGGAGAGAGGGCAATCGCCCACTTCCGTTGGTTTTCCTCTGCCTCGGAGGAAACATCCTCCTCCACAAGACCCGTACCAAGTACGCTGACGCCTGCTAGCATTGGAACGTTGGCAACGAGCGGCCATACCACCAAAGAGGAAAGGCGCTCGGCAAAGGCTACCACACGGCAACGGGGGTAGTACGTCTCCAACAAAGTGACGAAGCGTGCAACGATCTTCGTCCACAAAAAGGTGGGGTTGACGAGCGCAGACGGGGTGGCAAGGTAGAGATTGTCCTTGGCCTCCTCCCACCGACCGTAGGAGAAACAACCGCTGTATTGGGTGCTTAGATCCCCAATACCACGCAAATCTACGTAGCCAACCTGGTAGCCCAAGTCTGCCATAGTAGAGGCCTCGTCGAAGGGGTCGATGTCGCTATCGGGGCTGGGCAGGTAGAGAATAAATTTCTCCCCCTCGTAGTCCTGGGGGGTGAGAATACGTGCGTAGGCGCGAACGGCACCCTCTGCCTCGGAGAGAGCGTCGAAAAACAGAGAGCGCACCGTGATACCGTATTCCTCGGTGCGTTGCTCCACGTAGGTGACACCCAAGGGATCCTTGGTGCGGTCAAAATCCTGCCAAAGTTGTGCTGAAGTTAGAAATTTGGATTCGATCATAGTTCCTTTGCCTTATAGAATGGCTGATTCGATGGCTTGGTCTGTATGTTTGAGTAAGCCTTTTTCTCTGAGTATGGGGGTCATCATACAGATGGCGGTGCGCAACTCTGTGGGGTCTACCCCTGCTGCTGAAACGAAGGTACGGCAGAAGGACACCACACGGTCCTGGGGAATCTTGGGCTCGCAGAAGACGGACAACACCGCGTCTGCGACCGTCTCGCAATAGCTGCCCGTGACCATACAGTCGAAGTCGAAGCCGTAGAGCACCGTCCCTGCTACGATATAGGAGCGCAAGTCTACGTTGGCAACCGTCCAACCGTCCAAAAGGGCGGCGGCATCTTTGAGAAGTTTGGCAAGCCCTTTTGCCAACAATCCCACCTTGAAAACGGGACCCGTGGCAAGCTCTTCGTAGAGAGTTTTGCCCTCCACGTACTCCAACAAAATCTCGTGGTCTGCCATTTGAATGATACGGGGTACACGCAAACCGCCGCGGCGTGCCATATGCAGAGTGCGATACTCCATCTCTACCGTACTGCGGTTGAGATACGCCAAGAGAATGTAGGGTTGACCCTGCTTCTCGACCATGATCATCTTGCACTTTTTGTTGCGAACACTACTGATTTCCTTGCATCCAAGCATAGTAACCTCCTTCGGGGGGCGAACGAACGTGGGTACCCACGCGCACCTTGCGCGCTGGGAGTGCACACGTGTATTATACCATATTCAACTACTACTGTCAATAGACAACTCGCACGAGAGAAAACCCCCGAATTGATTTATCAATCGGGGGTTGGGTGTATCGTTGATATGCCGTAGGGAAACCGTCAAAAGGTGCTTTTATGGGGCGGGAATCAGGCGGATAGACCCAAGCCAAGGGCAAGGGAGAGACCGCAGACGGTACTGCCGATGGGATATTTGATGCGGCCTCGCCATAGGCAATAGTCGCTGAGCATCCAAAGCCCTGTCCAGAATAGGGGAAGGCAGAAAAGTTGGTAGCCGATACGCAGATACCCCCAGTTGCCCAAGTGCATAAGGGCAATTTGGATCCATTCCATCAGAACACCCAAACAAGAGAGCAAAATGCCGAGGTTAGGAAGAAGCATAACGACGACGACTACGACGAAAAGGGCGAAGTAGAGGAAGGTGAAGATGGGAATAATCAAAAAGTTGATGAGGGGAGAAAGGGCGGAAACCCCACCGAAGAAATAGAGGGAGATGGGCGTGACGGCAAGGGTGACCGAAAGGTTGAGCGCAAGTGAGTCGGCAAGAAAGCGAGGGAGCTTACGCAAAAGCTTGGAGAAAACAGGGAAGAGAAAAACGATACCGAGATAGGCGCCGTAGCTGAGGAGAAAGCTGACGTCGAATAACCAAAGGGGGTTGACGATCAAAAGAAGAATGGCGGATAGGGACACGTTGCTGGCCGAGTCGGAGCGCGCACCAAGCGCCTGGGCAATTGAGGCACCCACCAATACGAGCGCAGCACGCAAAACGGAGGGAGCAAAGCCGCAAAACCAACAGTATAGCCCCAACGTGACGGAGAGGGGAACGAGGCGCAACACGGCAGGCACGCGGCACTTTTTGAGTATCCAGGCAAGCACCACCGCAAAGGCGCTGACGTTCATACCGGAGACCGCCAAGAGGTGTGCGGTGCCGGTGAAGCGAAAGCCGTTTACCACTTCGTCGGGCATTCGAGCGGGGTCTCCTGTGAGAAGTCCGTAGCCAAGGCCTGCAACCTCAATTGGCGCATTAGACACGAGGGCGTAGTAGAGGTCCTCGCGGATCACCTGTACCCCACCGATTGGAAGGGAGCCCAGAATATAGAGGGAGGTTGCGTCTACGTGGTAGTATTGGCGGTTGACGATACGGTGCAAAAGATAACTGTCGAAATAGTCCACACGGGTATGGGTGGCCGCACCGTAGGCAAAGAGTACGTCTCCTACGCCAATGGCAATACCCTCGGCGGTGGAAAGAGCGTCTTTGGACACGTAGACCTGGGGAACCTGCTCGAGGGAAACCGTGGCTTTGCCTGCAAGGGGGCGGTCAGCCTGGTAGAGATCATCAAAGGTGAGGGAAAGAATGCGCCCCTCGCCGTCGATATTGAAGCCAACGACCCTACCACGGAGATAGGTGTTTTCGGGCAGGGGTTGGATACGGCGGTGGACGGCAAGCGCAGAATGGAAGCAGGTGGCGGCACCAAGGACAAACAAAAGCAGACAGACCACCGCAAGCACCCTGCGCCGTGTGAGGGTGAAGATCATCACAAGGGTGAGGGCTATGACGAAAAGACTGATTAGGAGGGTGATCCACCAAACGTCTACGGTAGCTGACAAAATACCTGCCATGAGATAGACAAGGCAGGTAGGCAATACGCGAATATGTGCAAGTTTGTATTTGTTACGCTCGGGCCTCGGTAGCATTTTGTCGGGAGTGGAAATTTTTCTTTAGAAACCGAATGAACCGGGGGTAATCCAGATATAGGAGATGAGCCCGAGTATGACGGGAATGAGCACTTGGTGGAGCAAAACCACCCAAATGGTGTTGCGACCCAAGAAACACATAGGACGGTGCCAAGCACGGTCCAGCGTGGGCAAGAGGGTGCGGCGGCGTGGGTAGAGCAAGGGAACGAGGGCGGAACCCATCAGCACCCGACTGATATAGGGAACGGCAAAGGCAGGGTATTGTTTGGTGATGTCGGCAAGGGAGCCAAAGAGGGGGAAATAGTCGCCCGGGGAAAAGAGACCGGGCGCACCCATACGCTCGGAGAAAAGACACATCCAAACGGGCGAGCCCGTGAAATCCGCTCGCTGCAACCAAAAGAGGTTGAGGGTATAGAACAGAAAGGCAAGGCCTCCAAATACGCCTACGGTGAGGGTGCGAGAGCGCTTGGTTGCCGTCCAGACGAGGGCGGCCAACAGAGAAGACAGCCCCAACATATGTAGGACACCGAAGCGAATGACGATATTGCCCAACCCCCACGAGGCGGCAATCTTGGTACCGTAGGTGAGGGCGATGGCGCAAAGGGAGATCTTGGCACTATGTAGCCACGGATTGCGTGAGAAGGTGACACTCATACCGCAAAGCAGGAAAAAGCCCCACAAGACCATATCGTGCACCCAAAGGCGAATGGGGTGGTACCAGTAGAAGTTGGCAAAATCGATGACGGCGGCGGCACCCTCCAGGCCGGAGGCTCGCCAAGCGTCGTCGAACAGGAAATTGAGATCGAAAAAGGTATGGTCCATGACCATGAGCAGAATGAAAAATCCGCGTAAAAAATCCAGCTCCCAAATGCGACGCCGTTTGGAAGGCGTGGAATGCCTTACCTCGGGAAAGGGGACGCCGGTGCTATCCATCATACTATTCGGACTTTTTGACGGTGCGATCGAACGTGATGGGATTGACACGGTCATCACGGTAGAGATCGAAACGGTCGGCATACTCGTGCACCAAAATGTCGGGGTGCACCTCGCTGTGGTAGACGAAAAGCGGCTTCTCGGCGGGGGCGGGGTCGGCCTTTACCTCGCGGACGCGGGCAGGACGGCGACGGCGTGCGGCACGGATAGCATCGGCAGAGCCTGCCGTGACGCTGGAGATGGGCTTGCGACCGTAGGAGCGAATGAACAGACCCACCGATACGCCAAAACAGAGGGTCAGACCCACGTAGTAGAGAATGGTGTTGAGAGAAAATACCTCGAACTCAAACTGGCCAAGCGCCACCATCACGACACCGAAAATGCCGTAGAAAAAAGGTACGTACAAACCGAAATAGACGATGACGCGGGCTAAAACCTTGACCGTCTCGCGAATGATCGTCCAGATCAGACGCAATACTGCCAACAGGGCTAAGCCAACAACTACTTTTGTACCATTGCTTTTTTCTGCCATCGTATGCTCCTTGTGACGTACGATGCTATTATAGCATACCTTTTTTTATTTTTCAAGCATAATTATATCCCTCGTGCGGAAGGCTATGCATAATCAGAGGTAGCGGACGAGAAGACAGCTGACGATGGCACCGAGGACGGTGGAGACGAGCGCAATGGGGATTCCGTAGCGGAGTTTTTTGTTGGGGACGGTACTGAAATAGACGGCGGAAACGTAGAAAACCGTTTCGCTGCTGCCCACAAGTACGGAGGCGGCGCGTGCAATAGAGCTGTCGGCGCCGTAGAGGGCGTAGATCTCCTCCAATACCGCAAGGGAGCCTGAGCCGGAGAGGGGACGAATGATCATCAGCTCGGTGAGCCCTGCAGGAATGCCCACCCCCTCGAGGACGGGACCGAGGGCGGTGCTGAGATAGCTACCGAGACCGCTGGTGCGGAAAAGAATGATGCAGACGAAGATGGCGGCGAAGAAGGGGAAAAGCTCGGCAACCAGGCGGAGCGCCTCTACAGCGCCCTGGGTGAAGGCGTCGAAAAGGGGGACGCGCTTGATGATGCCTGCTACCATCACAAGCAAAAGAAGTATGGGTAATACGTAGTCACTTATTTGGCTCATAGTTGGCTTTTGCACGAGTTTTTGCTATTTTTCTACTTTCCATTTTGCGCCAGAGAAAACGGAAAACGTAGGTGAGGACGACCGAGATGACACAGGTGATGAGGGTGGAAAGAATGGAGGGGAGAATGATGTCGGAGGGGGTGGCGGAGCCTGCGGCGGCTCGCAGGGCGATGATGGTGCCGGGGAGAATTTGCACCGAGGTGAGGTTCAAAACGAAGAACAACAACATACTGTCGGTGGCGTGGTCTTCCCCTTTGCTCATACTTTCGATGGCCTTGATTCCAAGGGGTGTGGCGGCGCCGCCCATACCCAGTAGGTTGGCGGTGAGATTCATACCGATGAGAGTTTGTGTATGCTCGCTCTCGCCCTTGAACATACGGCGCAAAAGGGGGCGAAATAGGCGGGAAACTCCCCTTTCTATCCCCGATCTTTCTGCGATTTTGAGCATTCCCATCCATAGCGCATAGACCGCTACCAGTTTGAGGGCGAGGTTGACCGCCTCGGACGTGCCCTCGAGTAGATAGCCCATGGTGGCGGCGGGATTTTGGATACACAGCAGCACCAACGCACAGATGACGATGAGTCCAAACACGATATTCATGGCCTATTTGTATGAGATTTTGGGGGAGAATATGCGCGATAGACTTGTGGCAAAGAGGGTTTTGTAGTACACTTATAGAAAAAAGCGGAGTTGTATATGGTTCCTTTTGAAAAATTGGCTGCGCTGCTTGCGAAACAGCCCAATAAGTTGGTGTTTAGCCGTCCGTTGCACGAGGATCTGCCCCGTAATTTGGTGCTGCAGAAAATCGAAAAGGGGAAGGCTCCCTATCAGGCCGTGCGCCAATTTGAGAAAAAGGTGTTTCATACCCCTGTGTGGGATTTGGTGGCGTACGTGCGTGAGGCACTCCCCTTGTGGCGGGAATTGCACGTGTTTGGCGAGGAGGATTACTCGGCGTTACTGTCCAAGGGGAACGTGGTGAGCTTGAAAAAGTTGCCCAAGCAGAGCAAGGCGGTGGCCGTGGCGCATAACCGTGAGAAGAATCGGTTGATCGCGGAGGGGGACGATTTGCCTATCTTCGTGAAGTTGGGTATCTTTACCAAAGAGGGTAAAGTGGTGGCCGCTAAACAAGAGAAATTCCGCCAGATCAACCGCTATCTGGAACTGTTGATGGACGTGCTAAAGGAGTACAAACCAGGGGATAGCCTGCGTGTGGCAGACTACGGTTGTGGGAAAAGTTATCTTTCCTTTGCCGTGTATTACTACCTGACCGTAAAGCGTGGGCTAAAAGTGGACCTGGTGGGAGTTGACCTCAAAGAGGACGTGATGGAAGAGTGCAACCGCCTGGCGCAGGAGTATGGCTACGAGGGTATGCGCTTTGTGTGTGCCAATATCCGCGATTATAAGCCGGAGGCGCCGATTGATCTGGTGATTAGTTTGCACGCTTGTGACGTGGCGACCGATTACGTGTTGGACGGAGCAATTCGGCAGGGGGTCAAGCATATTTTTGCAGCGCCTTGCTGTCAGCACGAGTTGGCAAAGACGTTGGACGGAGCGTTGATGCCCATGATGATGCGACACGGAATCGTGCGGGAAAGGTTGGCGGCGCTGGCAACCGACAGTTTGCGCGTGGCGGTACTGGAAACGCACGATTATAGCGTGGATATCGTGGAGTTTGTGGATTTGGCGGATTCCCCGAAAAACCTGCTGATTCGCGCCGTAAAGCACACGCAGAGTGTGGGTTTCAAGCAGGCAAGGCAGGCGGAGATTGATAGCCTGGTGGCGCTGTGTGGGAAAAAGCCCACGCTCTTGCGCCTGTTGGAGGAATAGCGCACACCGCTCTCGCCATACTAAGGGCGGAGGTGTGTATGAAAAAAGGATCGAGAAAAAGAAAAGACAGAGTGCAACAGGCGGTGGCGGCAATGGCTAACCCTCTCGTTGACCCCATGGGAACGTATACGGGGGTGCCGGCCGAGGAAGGGGAAAGACCTTTGCAGGACGCGGACGATTTGTAAGACGTTGCAAGCAAAAGGGCAGGGATCAACCGTGGATTTGTTGGCAAACGGTTTTGCGCTAGGAACTGTCTTGTTTATGTGCCGAATAAAGGAAAAGGCAGAGCGTGGCTCTGCCTTTTTTGGTGCTTGTCGCAGGGGTTTGCGACAAGTAAGTGATTACCTTTTTGAAAGGATTAGTGCTTGGCGCAGGGGTATGCGACAAGTAAATGGTTCCCTTTCTGAAAGGATTGGTGCTTGGCGCAGGGAATCCTTATCCGAAGGTTATTGGTTGACGTTCATCAAGATAGTGACGGAACGAGCCTCGACCTCTACGGTGTCGGTCACGGTGCCGAGAGGCGTGGTGGAGGCAAGGGCGCCCTGTGCGAATACGTTCCAAGTGCCGGGGACGTCGAAGGTGTAGGCAACCGGGTTGGGGTTGACGATGACGGTGACGTCGGTGCTAGACTCGGGATAGGCAAGGGTGAGCACGATGCAGGTGGCGGTGGCAATCTCTACCGTGGCAACCACCTCGTGGTCGGTGAAAATGGAATAGCTACGGCGCAGGTTCATAAGCGCTTTGTAGTAGGCAACCATCAGACCCACCGAGTTGTCGGGTTGGAGAGCCTCCCAATCAATGTTGTTGATAGCGTCCGAGGACATGTAGCTGTTTTCGTCACCGTCCTTGGTGCGGAGCATTTCTTCGCCTGCTTGCATGAAGGGGGTGCCTTGCGATACCATCACGATGGCTGCTGCCATACGGTTCATCGCCAGGCGGGTGGCTTCGTCTGCGGAGGGGCAGGTGAGAAGCAGTTTGTCCCACAGGGTGTTGTTGTCGTGCGCGGAGACGTAGTTGATGGAACGTTGGTCTTTGAGCATGAAGGGATAGCCGAGGCCGGCGCCGCCTTGCATACCGAATCCAACCGATTTGGCGGTGGTGGGAGAGGTGTTGCCGTTGACGTAGCCGCCGACTGCCTTGTCGAACACGCTGCCCTTGACACCGTCACGAATGACGTCGTTGAAGACGGAAACGGCACCTGCTGCGCCGGGGGTGGCGGTGATTTGGTTGATGTTGGCTTGGTTGGCGGGCTTGAGCGCAAGCTCGGAAGTGCCACCCGTCCAACCCTCACCGTAGATGAGTGCCTTGGGGTTGATAGCGTGGACTGCCTTTTCGATCTCTTGCATGGTGGTGAGATCGTGCAGAGCCATCAAGTCGAAACGGAAGCCGTCGAGGTGGTATTCGCTCATCCAATAGCTGACCGAGTCAACCATAAACTTGCGGTACATAGCACGCTCGGATGCGGTTTCGTTGCCACAACCGGAGCCGCCGCCGTTAGCGCCAGACGCGGTGTAGCGATAGTAGTAGTAGGGAACGATCTTGTTCAAAGAGGAATTGGCGTCGTGGGTGTGGTTGTAGACAACGTCCATCACTACGCCGAGACCCTTGCTATGCAGGGCTTGTACCATCTTTTTGAACTCCAGAACACGCACGGCACCGTCGAAGGGGTTGGTGCTGTAGCTGCCCTCGGGTACGTTGTAGTTCTTGGGATCGTAGCCCCAGTTGAACTCGTCCTCGGGGGTGGATTCGTCTACGGTAGCATAGTCGTAGACGGGCAGCAGGTGTACGTGGGTGACACCCAGCTCGGCAACGTAGTCCAAACCGATCTTCATACCGTGGCTGTTGGTGAGGCCGGTCTCGGTGAAGCCGAGGAACTTGCCGGGGTAGGTGGCGGTAGCGATCTTGTTGGTGAAGTCGCGAACGTGCACTTCCCACAAAATGGCATCCGAATAGGTGGTGATGGAATCCACGAAGGTATCGGTGTCGAAACCGTCGGGATCGGTGAGGGACAGGTCGATGACCATACCGCGGTTGCCGTTGACACCTGCGGAACGGGCGTAGGGGTCAACTGCCTCTTGCTCGCCGGCGCTGGTGGTGACGGAATAGGTGTAGTAGGTGCCGTGGCCGATACCCTCGGCGAAGTGCTCCCACACACCCTTTTCACCCTTGGTCATAGAGATCTTGGCGATGGCTTCGCCGCCGTCACCTGCTGCAAACAGGTTGAGGACGACAGCGGACGCTGTGGGTGCCCACAGTTTGAAGGTAGTACCCCCCTCGCCGATGGTTGCTCCCAGATCGTCGCCATCGTAGACGTAGTTCTCTACGAACTCGGTGGAGTCGAAAATCTTGGTGGGCATAACGGTCTTGATACCGAATCCCTTGATTTCCATCGTGTAGGTCTTGGAAAGGTCTAATCTTTCGCCAACGGTGACGATACCGGTAGCGGATTTGACGGTGGCGGAGTTCTTGACAAGAGGCAGAACACGGTCGCCGTCACGAACGGTGATGTCCTCCAGCGCCAGTTTGGCGGCAGGGGAAATGTTGTATTTGATGGTCGTGAACGAGGTCATTCCGGCCAGGGTGAAATCGGTGATTTGAATCAAGGTTTTTCCTCCATCGAAGCTTTCATATTGAGCAGGATCGCCCGGTTTGAGATAGATGACGGTGTTGGCACCGGTGAGAGTGATGAAGCGGTCGCTCTCTACGTCCTTGGTGGCGTTGCCCCAGGAGCTGCCGCCCGGTTCGCTACAGTTTTTGCGGACGATGAAGCCCACTTGGTCTACCGACTCGGGTACGTTGACCATCGTCTTGACACCGTAGGAACACTCGTGGAACAGATAGCCTTTGCCGGCTACTTCGCCGTACCAAATCCATACGTCACAGGTGGAATAGTCCACAGACTTGGAATTCCAATAGATGGTGACTTGGCGCATACCCGGCTCGGGTTCCAACGTCCACTCGTCCTCGGGGGGAGTTTGGCCACCCTCGTCGATTTGTTCGCCACAGACGTCGCACTTGCCGTTGGAATCGGCGTCTACGTGCGCGGTGCAAGGTTCTTCGGGCGTGCAGGCGGTGAGCGCCATGGTTGCAAACGCCGTAGAGACCAGAACAACGACTAACAATATAGATAGTAATTTTTTCATACTGCCTCCATTTTGATTTGTTGACGCGCCCACGTGGGTGCGTGCGTATTTATTATATCGGGATATGGGCGTATTGTCAATAGCAAAAAACCGCCCTGTGGGCGGTTGCAAGGGGGATTGCTTTGGGGACAATACGTAGAAAATGGGGATTGCTACCGTTTTCATACCCAAAACAGGATAGCACGCGAGGGGTGGGAGAACAAATGATTTTGGGTTTTGGGAAGGGGAAAGTGAGGATAAAAAAAAGAGAGCGTATGGAACGCTCTCTTGGGTTTAGTGGGGGTTGCAACGAGTAGGATTTCCTTGTGGGATTTGGGTGTTCCAGAAAGGAAACTTGCTACTGTTGATATTTGCCTATTCGGCACCTTTTTAGCCCGAGGAGGAAAATCGGCGGGTTATTTCTTTTTGAACAAAGCCACGAGGTCGGCTATGCTCTTTTTCTTGATAACAAACCAGAAGATGGCAAATCCACCCAATCCTGCCACGACAGCAGAGGCGACTGCGATGCCTGCGATAGCGCCTGCACCAAGACCCTCGTTGTCCTCGTCGGGTTCGGGGGAGAGGATGCCCACAGCGTAGCCGCAAACGTCACACTTGCCATCTACGTTGCCGTCGGCGTGGGGCGCTTGGTTAGCCTTGTCTCCACAGGTGCACTCGTTCCAATGCTCGTTTTCATTGGATATCCACTCGGAGCCGTGGCTATGGGGTGCGGTGGCACCGTATGCGGTAGCGCAGGTGGAGCATACTGCCTTTTCGGTGCAGGTGGCGGTGCCGCCGGCACAGTTGCCGTTCTCTTTGTGCTCGGGGTTCAAGGTGCAAACTCTCGTATGCGTTCCATCGCCGTTTGAAGTCCAAGCACCGTAGGTGTGAGCGGTGGGATCGATATCGAGGGTAAGTTCACCTGCGGTCTTGACGGCATAGGCTTCGTCAAACAGAACGTGGCATACCGAGCACTCGTAGTGGGCTGCCATACCCGGTGCGGAACAGGTGGGATCTACCTTGGCAATCAGGGTGCCGTAGCTATGGGCGGCTGCGATCTTGCCGTCGCCGTTCTTCCACTCTTCGAGGGAGAGAATTTCGTTGAGGCAGGCTTCCTCTTGGTAGAGTTTGCCACAGGAACACTTGTAGTAATCTTTCCAACCGTTCAGGGTGCAGGTGGCAGACTGTCCGTCTTGTTTGGCGGCAGAGCCACAGGTGTGGGGCAGCGTTCTGTCGTAGCCACAACTATTGCAGATCATATCGTCGTTGTCGGTATAGTCGTGGGTGGATTCTTCGGCCTTGAGACCGCAAGAGCAAACCTTCCAATGCTTTTCGTTGTCCAACACCCAATCGCCAAAGACGTGTTGGGGAGCAGGAATGATGAGCGCGTTTTCGGTAGTGGCAACCTTGTTGGCGTCGAAGTAGCCGTGACAAACGGAGCACACGTAGTGCGCTGCCATACCGGCGAGAAGTTGCGTCTGGGTATGGACGGCATCCTGTTGGGGAATCAACTCGCCGTAGCTATGGGCGGCTGCGATCTTGCCTTCGGCAAGTTTCCATGCCGCAAGGTCGGGAATGGGTGTAGTGCGTGCTTCATCAGCAAAGTATTTGCCGCAAGCACATTGATAGTAGTCTTTCCAACCATCGACCGTGCAGGTGGCAGGTTGTCCGTCTTGCTTGGTTACGGCAACGTCTACGTGCAGGCAAACGTATTCACATTCGGCGCAAACGCCGTTGTTCCACTCGTGGGGCTCGGAAGCTACTACGATTTCGTCGCAACAGGAGTACTTCTTTTCGTGCGAGGTGGCGGATTGGTGCCACTCGGGAGTACCGCTATGGGCGGCGGCGATTTTGCCGGCGGCGAGCTTCCATGCCTCAAGGTCGGGAATGGAGACTAGACCATCGGCATCTTCGTAGTTGGCACCGCACGAGCAAGCATAGTAGTCTTTCCAACCATCAACAGTACAGGTGGCAGGTTGACCGCTCTGGAGAACGGGCTCACACTCGTGGGGAGGATCTTGCCAGATGGCAAAGAATTCTACTGCGGCGGTGACGGAATAGGTATCACCGATGACTTCGCCCTGGGCGGAAGTAGCCCAACCTGCAAACATCTTGCCGCTGGGCGCGGTGAAGGTGCAGCCAGGCAGGGTATACGTACCAACGTATTCGGTAGCAGGCATAGTGCCCGATCCACCGTTTGCGTTGAAAGTGATGGGGTGACCCACAATCTTGAGCTCGAAGGTGGTCTCGAACCCGAGATATTTGACGGTGACGGTGCGGGTACCGATGAGTTCTACGCCAAATACGTAGTTGATGGGATCTTGAATTTGGCTACCGTCGTACCAGTATTCGCAAAGACCTGCGCAGGGCTGTTCGGAACCGTCGGAATACTGCAGTCTTACGACAAGGCTGCCGAGATTCAACTTGTTGCCGGCTAAGACGGTGCCGGAGTAGGAAGCGGACAAACCGGTGGGGACGGGGATAAGTTCCCATACTGCGTAGATATAAGTTTCTTCCGTGATGGTTATTTCATCGCCGGGCTGCTTCTGTTCGCCACCAAGACCGCCGATAGCCCAAGCCTTAAACTGCTTGCCCGAAGGAACTTCAAGTCCTTGTTCATCCATCAACGTGTATTGCGATCCTACGGCTACCGTATCACTATCAACCATGTTTCCTACGGAATAATAGGATACCGTTACGGTAGGAGCGTTTTTCCACATTGCAATAGCATAAACGTTAGAAGTGACAGTAATCGTTTCGCCTGCTTCCTTCTGTGCAATTTCCGTAGCCTCCATTGCGTTTTCGCCTACACGAATGCTCCAATAGTCAAATATTTTGCCTTCGGGAGCAACGATTGTACCAAAAATTTCGTAAGAATCCAAGGTGTAATTTGTTCCGTGTTCGATATCATAGTCAGCACCGCCCGAACCTTGACCTTCTCCTACGCCGTAAGAAACATAATAAGTTGGCAAGTCATTAGTCCAAGTTACAGTAAATTCGTTACTTTCAATATTTTGCGAATGGCTAATAACTATCTTGTACTTTTCCACTTTTTCTACATCACTTGCAGAAAGATCATACCTACCATAATTCGTAACATTCTCAACCTGTATCCAGTTTGCGCCGTCATACCTATACACATAGGTATAACTGTTGTTGCTATACACGTTTGAAAGATCAATTCTTGCCTTTTCTCCAAGCTTCGCATAAACGTCAGGGATATCTCCGTAGTATCCACGTCCTGCCCATTGAGCATACAAGGTAATGTCCTGTGTTACGGTATCAGTTTCAAAATTCCAATAAGGCCAATTCCAACCATAGAAAGTATCGCCGGCATAGGTAGGATCATTAGGCTTTGAGATTTTGCCGCCTACCGTATCAACTTCAATGGGTTCTGTGGTTGTAGAATGCTCGTTATCAACAAAGGTTACGATGATAGGCAAGAACTCTACCGCGAACGTGTCGCTCTCAATCCATTCCGTACCGTTGTAAATCTTATATTTGTACTCTTTGGTGCAAGCGCTGTTTTGTTGCACGGTAAATCCACCGCTCAATGAGTTCCACTCGCTACGCTTTGCTTCAGCTACTTTTTCCCAATTTTCACCGTTCTTAACTTCAAGAACTATATTATAGCCCTCGTCATTATGCACTTGTGTAAGATCGATTGTTACGGGCAACTTAACGTTTGCACCGATTTTACCACTCGTATTTGTGGGCTGTGTGGTAAAGTATAGATTTTCCCAAACAGCATAAATGGTTGTATCTGCGTTGATTGTAATTTCTTCGCTGGGTTGCTTCAGAGGTGTAGCGTCGGGACTGCCGATAGCCCAACCCGCAAATTTCGTACCATCCGGCGTGTAGAAGCTACAATCCTTGAGCGTGTACGTACCGCCTGCTTCTACCGTTTCTTCTGCCATATAGCCGGAAGCACCGTTGCCGTGATACGTTACGCTAAATTCAGTAGGAATAGCGCGGAATACAGCAAACAACTGAAGATTGCTTGTTAAATTGAACGTATGGATTGCATTGGTGGAAAGCGTTGCTTCGGTATTTTCGGGGGCGGTTACTCTCCACGCAACAAACTCGTAGCCGGGATTTGCTTCGGCTTTCACCGTTACCTCGGTATTCTTGATAAAAGTACCGCCGACAGATGTCGAGAAGTCCTGATTGTCGTTTTCGGTTTCCCAAGACACGTTTCCCGTATTGGGCAAGTTTCCTATTCCGTAAGCAACTACGGTAAGGTTATAAGAGGTCGTTTTTGCAGGGCTTTCTGTCGCATTACTCGATCTCTTAGCTGTAGACTTACCGTCACCATCTGCTTGAACCTTAAAAGTCCAACCGTCTTGGGGATTATAATCCGAGAAGTCATA
Source organism: Clostridia bacterium (assembly GCA_017463565.1). GTDB lineage: Bacteria > Bacillota > Clostridia > Christensenellales > CAG-1252 > RUG14300. The sequence continues at coordinate 20,896 of JAFTOZ010000113.1, forward strand.
CCAATCGTCCGTCACTGTTACCGTTTTAACTTGCCCATTAAAATCGTACAGAATGACATCATAGGAAGAAGCACCATCCACTGCCGTCCAAGTTGCCTTCGAGCCGTTCCATTTCAGATTATACGGTGCTTCAAACTGTTCAACGCTACTTGTGTAGTAATAATTCGCAATAAAGGCAACGCTGCCTGCTCCTTTTGGCTCAACCTCAAACCTATAATGACCTGAGTCAATTTTTAAGTTGTCCATCTCGGATATTATCGAAAGCACTCTCGCATTGTTTGTAAGATCATTGTCCCAACGATAAATTTCTACGCCTATCGGATTTTTCAAAACAACTTGATAACCAGTTGCACCGGGAACTTCATCCCATCTGAGAATTTCGTCCTCGGTGATTCTCATATTCAAAGCATTGCCCGAATCCACGAGATTTACAGTTCTTTCGCCATTGCCTTTTTTAGGGCTTTCCGCCACGTTGCTATCTCTTTTATCGTTGAGAGCCCCGTTCGTTTCTGCCCGAACAGCGAAAGTCCAACCGTCTTGCGGATTGTATTCCGACAAATCCACAGGGCATTCCGTTACAGTTTTACTTGCAACAAGCCCTTCAAAATTATGCAAGAACACCGTGTATTTAATAGCGCCGTCAACGTATTCCCAAACGGCTTGATTGCCAAGCCATTGTAATCCATGAGGTTCTTCTAATTTGTCAACGTTGCTCGTGTAATAATACGACATTGAGGCTTTTTTACTAGTATCTTTTGCTATAACCTCAATTGTATATCGACCTGAATCGTATTTGTTACTGTCCATTTCCACAATGAACGGAAGCACTCTGCTATCTGTGAGTGCGTTATCCCACTCCCAGATACTTTGACCCATTGAGTTCAATAACGCAACCTTATAGCCTGTTGCTCCGACTACCTCATCCCATTTAAGCACACCCTCATCGGAAAGGCGCATATTGAACGAGTTACCCGAATCAACTGCTACGATTTCTCTATCTCTTGCTGCCGCCATTGCGGTGAGGGGCGTCGCACAGAGGGCGCCGACCAGCATGGATAGTACCAGCAGGAAAACTATCATTATGATTTTCGATTTCGTTTTCATTATTTTCTCCTTTACACGGCCTGATCCGTGTTGATTTTGAGCTTGATGCCTTCGAGGATTTCTACGAAGGGGAGTTTGCCACCGACTGTTTTGCGGTAGACTTCGTCTGAGTTGACGATGACCTGCCCGGGGAGGACTAGCGATTGGCCGTCGGCACATTTGAACTGGATATTGAAGTACCACAGGGCGTCTTTGCGGCCTTTTGTGCGAGTGGGGCAGTAGAAGCAGATTTTTCTGTCCGGCATATTCAGCTCGAGCGAACTGCTTTCTTCGCAACCGTCGAATACGTCGGCGCCGAATATGGGCATTGAGGAGTCGAAGTAGACCGTGTATATCTCTCGCGGGGCGGTGATAAACAAATACTCGGTGGTTTCATCTTGGTCGGTGAGATTTTCGTGCCCTTTGAGAATGGGAACTTCGATTTCGCTAAAGTTTAATCTTTTGGCTACCACATACGTTACCTCCTTGCTATGGATTTGCCTATATATACTATGGCATTATCATAATACCAAATAGGCGCGCGTTTGCGCCTACCTGTGGGGTATGGTTTAGGTATGGGTTGGGTATAGGTTTTGGGAAAAAGGGCATAAAAAAGCGGCAGCAGGAGTGCTACCGCTTGGGGAAAACGTTTTATTTGAAAAGGGAGAGGATTTCGTCTCTGCCGCTGACGTTTAGCGTGGTGTAGAGAATGCCAAGGTGCCACTTGACGGTGTTTTCGGAAATGTGGAGGTCGGCGGCAATTTCTTTTTGGCTCTTGCCGTCGAGGAGACCATCGAGCATTTCCATTTGCCTGGTGGTGAGGGTTTTGTCCGGGGGGAGGAGTTGGAGAACGCGCTCTATGCGCTCGGCCTTGGGTACGGAGTCGAGTACGATGACCCTCGTTTTGGCGGAGCGCGCCGGGACGTCTACCTTGCGGATATAGTCCTGCAACAGTAGATAGACGAAGAAATAGGCTAGCACGCTCATCAAATAGGAGACGGAAAGTAGCTCGAAGTTCCAATGGGTGATCTTTTCGATGATCCACATGGCAATGTTGCCGAGAACGATGGCGAGCATGAAGCCAGCGAGCTTTTGTGAGGCATCCTTTTTGCGGACGAGGGAGATGATGCAGACGACGAGCATTGCCACGCCGTAGGCTACCACGTAGACAAGGTTTGTGGGGTGCATAACTCCGTATTCTTTGACGAGATGGGCGGCGCCGTTTTCGAATTCGAGGGTGGCGCTCTTGTAGTACCAATCCAACCAACCGGTCGTGAAGACGAGGGCGTACATGAGGATTGCCAAACCGATGAGCACGCCTGTGACCCACTTTTTGTAGGTGAATCCGCACAGTTTGGAGATGATCATGAACATACACAGGGGGACGAATACCTGGCCGAGGTAGGTGATTTTATTTGCCCACAATGCGAATTCTACCGTTTTGGCAAGGGAAAGCAGAAAGTAGCCGAGCGTTGCGACACATACGCAAAGAAATAGGACGAACAGCCAAGGCTCGTTTTGCCTTTTGCGTATGAAGGCAAAATATAGGGGCGGCATAATGAGTGATAGCGCAAATATGATGCCGTATGCGATTGCCATAGCTGTCCTCCTTTTGATTTTGCCGTTACTTTTTTATAACATATTTTGCAAAGAAAAACAAGAGTTGCGGAAGCAATCGGGAAAAATATAGCAGTTTTTTTGTGGAGAAACGGTGCCTCGAGCGAGGTTGGGTGGGGAAAGTGAGGATAAAAAAAAGAGAGCGTTTGGAACGCTCTCTTGGGTTTAGTTGGGGTTGATTAGAACAGAATGTCCTTGACTGCATCGGGAGTGCCGAAGTAGAGGGCTTTGCCGCTGAGACCGAACTTGCTAGATTCGAGGGCTTCTTCCAGCTTTTTGATTTGCTCGAGGGCTTCTTCTTTCTCTTCGCCTTCCAACTTCTTGGCTTCTGCTTTCAGCTCTTTGATTTCCTCTTTAGCATCTTCGTACTCTTCCTTCATTTCCTCGTGGGCTTCCTTGGCCTTGTCGGCATCCTCGTAGTAGACTACGGTGACGGATTGGTCGTCCTTTCTGGCGATGAGGGTGGACGATACGCCGTTGTCGAACAAACCGCCGATGACACCGCTGAGACCGCTGTCCTCGATGACGGTATAACCTTTCTCTTCCAATTTAGCCTTGAGATCTGCGGGTTCTTCGGGCACACAAGCCACCAGTACGGCAGTCATCAGAGCCATTACCAATACTACGCTAATTGCAACGATTAATTTCTTTTTCATGTAAGTTCCTCCTTGTCTCCCTCGATAGAGGGTGTCTTATTATACGATGAAACGGGGGGTGTTGTCAAGCCTTCTTTTGGGGGGCGGTGGGTTGATTTTCCTGCCAAACTCTGAGGAAATTGTCCGTCCACATTTTGTCTACTACGCGAGAGGGCAGGTGCTCAAGTAGGGCGGTGTGGAGCAAGGGCATACGTTGACAGCCCTCCAACGGGGGCAGGGCGTGGATACCGTCGAAGTCGGTGCCGATGGCAAGGACGTCTTCGCCTGCTACTTGGTGGATATGGAGCACGTGCCGCACGGCAGACTGCAGAAGGTCGTCGGTGGGCGCTGCACGTAGGAAGTCGGGACAGAGGTTGAGGCCTGTGATACCGCCGTGCTCGGCAAGGGCTACCAACATGGGGTCGGTGAGGTTGCGCGCAACGGGGCAGACGTCGCGTGCGTTGCTATGCGAGGCAACGATGGGTTTGGTGGAAAGGGAGAGAACGTCCCAAAAGCCACCGTCTGAGAGGTGGGAGACGTCGACCATCATACCGAGGGCGTTCATTTCTGCAACGACCTGTCTGCCAAACTCGGTGAGGGGTCGGGGGTCGGTGCGGTAGAGGGATTCCAGGCGGTTTTGGGAATATTCGTTGATGTCCAGGTTGGGATAGCCGATTTCGTTGGGATAGTTCCAGGTGAGGGTCATCATACGGACACCGCGCGAGTAGAGGTGGCGAAGTTTGGCAATATCCCCCTCGATAGTGGCGCCCTCTTCGATGGTGAGCATGGCGGCAAGGCGCCCTTTTTCGACCGCAATACGGTAGTCCTCGGGGGTGCGCACTGCCATGACAAGGTCGGCGTTTTCGGCCACCATACGGTCGAAAAGGTCGGCAAAGGTGAGGGTGCGTTGGTAGAGATCGCCAAGCCGCTTGGGAAGAAAGATGGCGAAGCATTGGAGCGCGCCGGGGGCTTGGAGTCGGGTGAGGTCGAGTTGACCCTCTCCCGAACGGAGTTGGGGGTAGGACAGCGCGGTGAGGCTGTCGCAATGCATATCGATATATCCTTTCATACTGAGAGAAAACCGCCCAAAAGGGCGGTTTGTTTAGTAGATGACGTCCTCCTCGATGGTGATATGGAGGGGGAGAGAGTCGTTGTAGTAGCCTGTGCCGAGGCAGGTGACGGTGACCATTTGGTAGGCGTTGCCACTATCCTCTAGCTCGAGGGTCAGGGTGTAGGTGCCGTCCCCGTTGGGGGTGAGCAGGCTGACGTTGTATTGGGTGGTGTATTTGCTATCCTCAAGGCCGCGCACCACAACCTCTACGTAGTAGGCGTTGGGGTCAAGTTGGAGATTGAGAATGAGGGTGAGGGTGCCTTCGGAATTCTCTGCCTCAAGGGTACCCGTGGGGGTAGCGAGGGTATCGGTATGGACGTAGCTGTCGAGGGCAGGTTGGCTCTGGGTGTAGTGGCCTTGGGTGGAAGTTGCGACCACACGGAAGTCTACCGTGCCAACTGCAGACAAGTGCTCAGTGACGTCGACGCGAGTGTTGCCCTCGGCGGCGGCAGATACGCTGATCTCGGTATTTCCAATCCACACGCGGAAACCGTCTGCGTGCGCTACGGGAGGGATCTCCAACCAGTAGGTGCGACCGCTCTCGCTATTCTCTACCGTGATGAGGAAAGAGGGGGTGTCCAATTGGACGTAGTAGCTGACGGTGGCGGTGGCGGCATTGCCCTTGAGGTAGACGTCTTCGTTTGTGGAGGCGGCAACCACGGAGAGGTTGTAGTCTCCGGGTAACATTTCGGGGAGAATATACTCTGTATATTCGCTGCCTTTGTCGACGGGAAGAATGACCTCTTGCAGATCACCGAAGTTGATGAGGAAATGGTCTGCCTCGTAGACCTCGGAGATGAGAAGTTTGTAGCCCTTGGTGAGTTCTTGGACGACGAGGGTGGGGGTTTCGAGCTGGCGCACGAAGAAGCAGGATTCTACGTTTTCGTAGCGCGCTAAGGCACAACCCGGGAGCAGGTAGAGTTTGCGACTGCCGGTGACGAGGTCTACGGTAGAGGTGGACTCTGCGTAGACTACGCCGCCCCGTAGGGTATCGGCGTGGCCGAAGATATGCAGGGTGGCGGTGGGCGCAAGTTGGGTGGTACCGGAGATACTGTCGGTGACACGTACGGTGATATCTTCGTCCAACGCGCTATGCTCGGCAGAGACGGACGTCAGGGTGGCGTCGCAGGAAAGGGTGAGGGTGGTGAGTTGGAGATCGGCTCCTACGTACCAATGCTCGCCCGAAAGATAGAGATCCTCGCAGGCGATCCTGCCGCCCACCTCGGGGTCTGTCCACAAATAGGCACGGTTGCCAACGAAGGCTTTGCCGTCCGCGCCTTTGAGGGTGAGTGCGCCCTCTACCGTGAGGGTGTGGCCGTTGAGGTCCAGCACGTAGCCGTCCAGGGTGAGAGAGCCGTCTACCGTGATATCATCTTTGAAGAGAAGCTCGGTGCGGTTGCCCTTTTCGAGCGCCTTGGTGAGATCCTCTACGGTATGTATAAAGGCGACGTTGCGCGTGGTGACGAAGTGGCCAACCGTAAGGCCGATGGCGACTGCAAGCACGACTGACGTGATGATGACGAACAGTTTGTGCTTTTTGAACCAGGCTTTGGTCTTTTCCTTTCGTTCTGCCTTTTTGCGTGCCTTTTCCAATTCCTCGGGGGTGGGCTCCTTTTTGTCGGAGGGCTCCTCGGTGCTTTCGGCAGGCGTTTCTTCCTCCGGAGTTTCCTCTGCGGTGGGGATATCCTCGGCAGGGGTTTCTGCAGTAGGTGCGTCCTCACAAGGGATATCCTCGGCAGGGGTTTCTGCTACGGCAGGGGTCTCCTCCTCGCAAGGGATCTCTTCTGCAATAGGTGCTTCCTCTACGGCAGGGGTCTCTTCCTCGGCAGGGGCTACTTCTTCACAGGGGGTTTCCTCTACGATAGGCGTTTCCTCAGCAATAGGCTCTTCCACGCAGGGGGTTTCCTCACAAGGAGTTTCCTCGGCAATAGACTCTTCCTCGGCAGGTACTTCCTCTGCGATAGGTGCTTCCTCGGCAGGTGTTTCCTCTGCGATAGGTGATTCCTCGACGGCAGGGATTTCTGCAATAGGCGCGACTTCCAAGGTGGGAGTATCTATCTCTGCATTTTCTTCGATAGGGGTGGGCTCGGTGGCGGTCTCGCTCTCTACGGTGAGAGTGGGCGCGTCGACGAGGGGACGAAATTTATTCTTCTTCTTTTTCTTGCTCATGGTTACCTCCTTGGGCAATCGAATTCACTACGTTTATTATATGGGACGGAGAGGGGAATTGTCAATGCCCATCTGCGATGGGCGCAAGAAGTGCAATCTGCTCGATGACCGCACGAACGTCGGCGGTGGTGCGAGCAGAGCCGATTTGAACACGAAGTTCTTTGGCACCTACCCGTCCGTTGACGGCGGCAATCAGGTGGGGCTTGAGAATGTTGCAAACGATACGGTCCTCGTATGTTTGCGCAAGCACTTGCATTTGGTAGAGGAAATCCGCACGATAGTCCACCTGTGGGTCAAGGCCGTTGATCCGGGCGAAAATAGCGGTATTGCCGATAGCACCGCGTGCGATCATAACGCCTGCGGCGCCTGTGACCTCTTTGATACGGTGGTAGTCGGCGACCGTATGGACGTCTCCGTTGGCGATGACGGGAATGCTGACACTCTCCACCACCCTGCGAATGACCTGCCAGTCGGCAGAGCCTGCGTAGGCTTGGGCACGGGTGCGACCGTGGACGGTAATGGCAGAGGCGCCTGCCTCTTGGAGCCGCAGGGCAAACTCGGGGGCGGTGACGGAATCCCACCCGGAGCGAATTTTGACGGTGACGGGTCGACCGCCTGCTGCGGAGACCACTGCACGCACGATGGCTGAGGCACGGTCGGGGTCTTTCATGAGGGCACTACCCTCGCCACGGCTGACCACTTTGTGCACGGGACAACCCATATTGATGTCGATGATCTCGAAGGGGAGAATGCAGGGGTGGGTGACGGCACGTGCGAAAATGTCGGGGTCGGAGCCAAACAGTTGGACACACGAGGGGGTCTCGAGGGGGCCAACCTTGGTGAGAAGTTCGGTTTGGCGGTTGCGATATTGCAGACCGCAGACCGAGATCATTTCGGTGCAGGTGAGGCCGGCGCCGTAGTGACGGGCAAGTCCGCGAAAACCAAGATCGCTGACTCCTGCCATAGGACCCAAAAAGGTGTCGGCGGAAAGGTGTACCGACCCGATAGAGAGGGGTGTGGCGCTGCCCCCTTGCACGACGGTTTCGTAGGGGTTGGTCATACTTCCTCTGCTTTGATTTGTTGGTAGATCTCCTCGAGCTCGTCGAGGGAAAGGGCGGTCATTTGTTTGCCGAGGGAAAGAACACGCTCCTCAACGGCAATGAAACGGCGCTCGAATTTTTGGCAACTCTTGAGCAGGGCTTCTTCGGAGCCGACACCTGCCAAGCGCAGGGTGTTGACGACGGCAAAGAGCAGGTCGCCGCCCTCGAGTTCTCTTTCTTCGGGGGTGGTGGCGGACCAAAGTTCCTCTAATTCCTCGGCTATCTTTTGACTTGCGAGGCGGGCATCGTGCCAATCGAAACCTGCTTTTGAGGCGATCTTTTGCACCTTGTGGGCACGCATAAGGGCGGCTTGGGGGGCAACTTGGCGCATACGGTCGGCAAAGGTGCCTTGCTTCTTTTCTTTGGCCTTGGCGGCATCCCACGCGGCAAGCGCTTCCTCTTGGCCGTGGGCGACCACGTCTCCAAATACGTGGGGGTGGCGCGTGAGCATTTTTTGACAAATGGCGGTGACCATGTCGGTGGTGCTGAATTCGCCTGCGTCCTCGGCAAGAGAGGCGTGGAAAATGGCCTGCAGGAGGACGTCGCCCGTTTCTTCGAGTATCATATCGATATCGTCACGGTCGATGGCCTCCACCAGCTCGTATGCCTCTTCTACGGCGCAGGCACGGATACTTTGGTGGGTCTGTACCTTGTCCCAATCGCAACCGTCGGGGTCACGCAGGCGGAAGATGATACGAATGAGGTCGGTGACGGTGAAACGTTGGCGGTGGCGAAGTTCCTCGGAGGGAAGGACGTAGGCACAGTCGGCGCCGTAGGCACCTTGTCTGTCCAGATCCTCGACCAAGCAGGGAGAGGCCTTGCCCTCGCGGTACCAATAGCCCTCTACGTTGCCGTAGGCATCCAATAGGCGCAGTTTGACTTCGCCCGCGAGATAGGGGTCGTCAATCTCGGTGATGACGAGGACTCCCTCGGCACGGTAGAAAACACGCTCGATGGCAAGCGCAGTTGCGGATAGGGTGGAGAAAGCGGGGGCGGAGATGCCTGCGGCGGCAAGCGCGCCTACGGCAGGGCTGACACCGGGAATGACGGAAACCTCACAAGCGGCCTTGAGCAAGGGCAAAATGGGGTCGTCCGTACCGCTACCGTCTACGCAATAGACGGCGCCCTGTTGCGAGGAAAGGCGCTCGACAATGGCAGATTGGAGCGCATCAAAATCGGGCGCTGACTCGTAGAGGTCGTCCATAGTAGAAAAGGGTATGCCAAGACCCCTGAGGGTGGCCGCCGCAGAAAGGCGGTCGGTGCGTAGCCATACGGACGTGGCAGAGCGCACCGCAGAAAGCGCACGCAAACTGACGTCATCTTTGTTCGTTCCCATTCCTACCAACGTGATCATGTGTTTTCTCCTTGTCGGCGTGTCTTATAGACACACCGCTTATCTTCAACAGTATAGCATAGACCGCGCCTGCAAGCAAGACGTTGAGGGCAACACATAATAAATTGTTGGGGATAAATCGCACGGATAGGCTGACGACAAGCGCCATGACGAGGGTGCTGAGCGTACAAAAGAGCATGGGCTTGGAGAGGGAGAGGGCGCCTGCTCGGTGGCGGTAGGAAAGGTAGCCCGAGCAAAGGTAGACGGCGTGGCAAACGAGCTGTGCGGCCACCGCACCGTACAGCCCCAGTAGGGGAATGAGGGCAAGGCTTGCGAGAAGTTTGGCACCGCCTGCGAGGGCTTGGTTGCGTGCGCTCTGTCCTGCTCGGTCCACCGCACCCAATAGGGCGGCATAGACCTGGCCGAGAGAGGTGAGGGGGACGGTGGCGGCGGATAGGGCGAGAAGAAAACTGCCCAGGCGGTGGGCGGAGGGGGAAAGAGAGGGATAGAGCAGAGGGAGAAGACGTGGCGCAAGCAGGGCAAGCAGGACGGAGGAGGGCAGGGAAAGGCAGAGGACGGACAAAAGGGTGCGGCTACTGTTGGAGCGGACACCCTCGAGGGAGCGCGAGGATAGGGCGCGTGCGACGAGGGGAATGACGGTAGTGACGAAAGCAAGGGTGAGGACGACGGGGAGATTGACGAGGGTGCCGACGGCGCCTGTGAGCAGACCGTAGCCGGAAACCGCACTCTCAAGCGGCATAGTGAGGGAGAAAAGGCGCACCAGCAAAAGGCTATCGAAAAAGCCCACCACCGGCATGACGGCGGAGGAAAGGGTGTAGGGCAGGGTGGCTTTGAGGACGGGGCGAATGGGTAGGAGGACGGAGGGAGTGGAAAGACGGTAGCCGAGGGCGCGGTAGGCAACGAGCACCCACAGAAAACACAAGAGTTCGGAAAGGGTTACCCCAAAAAGCGCACCTGCGACCGCAAGGGCGAGGGAGCGGGTACGCAACAGATAGGCAAAGCCCAGGCCGCATAGTTTGGTGAGTTGCTCGACAAGCACCGCACCCGAGAGCGCGCCTGTGTGGAGATTGGCTTGGAGCCAACCGCGAAAGGGAGCGGCAAGGGCGACGAAAAGAAGCGCAGGGGCAAGGGCAAGGTAGCCTCGCCACATGGCAGGATAGCCCTGCGCAGAGGATAGGGGGACGGCGAGGGCAGACAAAAGCAGGGTGGCGCCAAGGCCTATCCACAGCATAAGCGTGAGCGCTCGGCGAAAGACGGCGTAGCCAAAAGATGGAGAACGCACGATTTGTCGGGAGAGCATGGTGGGGACCGCCGTAGAGGATAGGGCAAGCAAAAGGGCATAGACGGGGAATACCAGTTGGTAGCCGCCCATGCCCTCGGTGCCCAAAAGGTTGGTGAGGGGCAGACGGTATGCTGCGCCAATACCCTTGGCCACCACCATGGCGACCATCAGCCATAGGCTACGCGCGGATAGGGAGCGAGTGCGCTTCACACGCCTTGGAGTCGGTAGCAAAGAAGGGTGGCGGTAACTTGGAGAAGGGAGTGGGCAGAGGCGGTGATTTCTTCGCCGCCAAGAAGCACCGCACCGTAGAGATCCCCCTCGATGAGAAGGGGGTAGAGGGAAACCTGGGGATAGGGGCAGGGAGTGGACTCTACGATAGAGGAAAGCTCGCCCATACGGGGTTTGCGCATGGCGCACCATTCCTCCACGGCGGTGGAGAGGGGCAGACCGCCCACCCCCTCGGTGTGGGGACCTGTGGCGGCCACGACACGGTGGGTGTCCACCACCCACACCGCAAGACCCGTGTGGTGGTGCAGGGTGCGCACGTAGGGCTCGACCTTAGCGCCCAAATTGAGGACGGCGGAATACTTTTTGAGAATAAGTCCGTCTCCTTCGGTGTAGATTTCCAGAGGTTCGCCCTCGGCGATGCGCATGGTGCGCCGAATTTCTTTGGGAATGACGACTCTGCCAAGCTCGTCTACTCGCCGTATCATACCTGTTGCTTTCACACTAAATTCTCCTTTGACGTGGGTTTGCCGTTAGTGTTTGTAGTTTTTGGAAATTCATACCAGGCATTTGTGCGTGACGGTGAGGGCGAAGCAAATGCTATTCAACGGAAATAAAAAAGCCTCGCAAAACTGCGAGGCTTTTGCTTGGTTATTTTCTAATTTTTCAGTTAAAGTTCACCTCGTTCTTTAAGGTCATCCAGTATAACAATAAACCTAATACCAGCCCCCGCCATGTTCGTAAAAATCGATATCTACGACAACGTCCAAATTCATCAGGATATCCAACATCCGCATAAACTCATCTACCACAAGGGGATCATGCTCGATAAACGTGAGGTTAGCTTGGATATCGATCGTGCGGTAGTATATGCTCAAATCAATCTTCTCTCCACTTTGCAATTTTTCTCTGACGGTGGCGAGCCGAATATTATTTACGGGGGTAATATGCAAATAATCGTATATGACTTTTGTTCCGCGATCGGGTAAACCATCTACCAATACGTTGTAAACTCCAAAATCTTCCGGCTGATAGTCGTAGAACAAGTTATTGATGGTTTCGGAATTGGAGAGCGTGACTACAACCGTGGGCAGGGTTCGGGAATCGAGCAGACAGGGGTCGCTCAACAATGCTTCTTTGTCGTATCTCTTTTGGTCGAGAGGGTTGTTGGGGTCGGGCGCGGCAAACATTCTGCGCGCGGTGCTATTCACATCCAAGCCCCAATCGGCGGCTGTTTTGCTATTGTCTACGGGGGGTTGGTTGGACTCTGTATCGGGTACCTCGGGAGCGCAGGCCGTCATGGATAGCACGAAACCAATCGCAAACACCACCAGGACAACCGTCCAAAATATCTTTTTCATATACTCCTCCTTTCTGTCCGGGATTGGGGCACAATAGGGCGTGCCTATGTATAGTATATTATATATACATAGGGTTGTCAATAGCGAATTATGCAGGGCGATATTGGGGGTTGCGGTAGAGGAAAACTGCACATTTGCTTTTGGGTGGAAATGCTTGTTTCGTGGAATGGCGACAACACAAAGAATTGCTCCTTGCGGTATGTGACGGTAAGAGCGAAACAAATGCCACGCAAACGGAAATAAAAAAGCCTCGCAAAACTGCGAGGCTTTTGTCCTCTTACGCTAGATTATGCAGCAGGTGCTACGGCTACGGTGGGGGCTACTACGAAGAATACGATAGCCAACACTGCGGCAAGAGATGCGAACACGATGGTGAGGATACGCAACAGACGAGAGGTGCGGTCACCTTTGTTCTTCGCAAAAAAGCTCTCGCTAGAGCCACCAGTAATAGCGCTGGCGCCTTCGTTAGCGCTCTTTTGGAGCATAACAACAACGACTACTGCAATGCACAGCAGGGCGATCAGACAAGCGATTACGCTTGCAGCAACGGTACGAGCATCAGTCACGCTCAAAGCGGCCAATAAATTGATTCCTAACAAGGGTCTAACCCTCCTTTGTATAAATTGCTATCCTATTCTATCACAACAATTTCAAAATAACAAGCGTTTTTTACTATTTTTTGCGCGGTGCGAAAAGCAAATACACGGCGCGCACGGATAGGGGGAGTTTTTTTGGAAGATATGGGCTTGTGGGACGGCAGGTGTTGACTTTGGAAAGAGGGTTGGTGTATAATGGGCGCATGAAAAAGTTGATCGTTGCTTTGTGTATCCTATGTTTGTGCTGTGGACTGGTCGCAGGTTGTACGACCAAAGCGCCCACCGTGGGGGAAATGAGCCCCGTGAGGCTCGCGGACACGCACAGTTTGGAGTGGGACGCCGTAGAGGGCGCAGAGTTTTATGGCGTGCGCGTGATGTTTGACGGCGTGAACGGCTATGAAGAACCCACCGAAAATACCTATTACCGTTTGAAGCTCTTCCGCGCGGGCACCTATACCTTGTCTGTGCGTGCGAAAACTGCAGCAGGCTATACCGATTATTCGCCTGCGGTGACCTACGTGGTGGAGGAAAACGTGACCACGACGCCCGTGCAGCCCGACGACCCCAATAAGCCTGTGGTGGTACTGCGTGGATCGGGTACGGCGGAAGACCCCTTGTTGATCTTTGACGAGGAGGATCTGGCGGTGATCGGTAGCGGTATGCGTGAGGTGAAAGAGGACGGCGTGACCGTACGCTATCAGAACTATTATGCGCTGATGGCGGATATCGACCTGGGCGGTGCAGAGTGGACCCCCATTGGCTCGAACTCGGTGCCTTTCCGTGGATTGTTTGACGGTAGAGGACATACCATTTCGAATTTTACACACACCAAAACCTACGGCTCGAGCTACGTGCGAAACGGTTTGTTCTCGACGACGCAGGACGCAACCATCGTCAACTTGAATATCAAGGGATATACCGCTGATTTGAAACAGTTGAAGCGTGGCTTGGCGCTGGGCGCGCTGATAGGTATGAGCAAAAATACCGTGATTGATAACGTCCACGTAGAGGGCAATATCACCGTGTATGCGCCGATTGAGGATTCTGAGGCGGCTTATATCGGTATGATCGTGGGACAAAGCACGGGTACAGACCTGCGCCATTGCTCTGCGGCGGGTAAGATTGACGTGACCTTTGCGAAGGCGTATGCCGGCGGTCTGGTGGGTCATATGCAAAACAAAACCGATTATTTGCGTGCGTGTTTGAGCCTGGTGGACGTGAAGACGATGGCGACTGCGATGGAGTCGGTGCCGGACGTGGCAGGCAGCATCAGCAAGCGACCCAACGGTTATTCCTTTGCGGGAGGCTTGGTGGGCTATGCGTCGAGCGTGGGCGGTATCTACGACTGCGTGGTGCTGGGCAATATTGAGGCGGCGGCCTTTGACGGCACACCTGCTGAGCGTGTGGGTCAGGGTATGCTGGGCGGTGGCTCGGTGAGCGCGACGGGTGTGTGCCGATTGGTGATTGGCGATTGCTACGTGAGATTGGCAGGCATTGGCCGTGGGTTGAGTGAGGAATATCCCACGGGCACAGCAGCAGGCGCACGCTACGCCGTGGGTAACTGTACCTCGCTTGGCTCTAATAATACCGCATACGGCTTGACGGAAGACGAGGTGGGCAAGATGGACACGTATGCCGCACTCGATATGGAAAACACCTGGAAGATGGGAGAAAACGGCCCTGTGCTGGAGGAGAAAGTGCTCGCTTGGCACAAGGTTACCTATCAGGTGGAGGGAGAAACGGTGGATACGGCGTACGTGCTGCACGGACACGTGGCACACCTGAGCCCCGATTATCAACCCCCCGAGGGATATGCCGTACGCTCTTGGGATTATAGCTATGCGCCCATTACCGAGGATACGGTGATCGTGGGTACTTTGCGCGTGCTGGAAGAATAAAAAAATTACGGGGCAAACCCGATACAAAGGAGAAAACTATGAGTTATGCCGACCAAGTGTTTATCGACAATATCCGCCATATTTTGGAAAATGGCACAAGCGACGAGGGTATGAACGTGCGTCCCTATTGGGCGGACGACCATTCTCCTGCGCATACGGTGAAAGCTTTTGGTATCGTGAATCGCTACGACCTGTCGAAAGAGTTTCCTATCACCACCCTGCGCCAAACTAACTTCCGCGCGGCGGTAGACGAGATCTTGTGGATCTGGCAGAAAAAGAGCAATAACGTGCACGAGTTGGGTAGCCATATCTGGGACGCTTGGGCGGACGAGAGTGGCTCTATCGGCAAGGCGTACGGCTATCAGTTGGGCGTGAAGCACCAATATAAAGAGGGTATGTTTGACCAGGTGGACAGAGTGCTGTACGACCTGAAGCACAATCCGCAGTCTCGCCGTATTATGACGAATATCTTTGTGCATCAGGACCTGCACGAAATGGCGCTGTACCCCTGTGCTTATTCCATGACCTTTAACGTGGTGGACGGCAAGTTGAACGCTATTTTGAATCAACGCTCCAACGATATGTTGGTGGCGAATAACTGGAACGTGGTGCAGTATGCCGTACTGGTGCATATGATGGCGCAGGTGAGCGGTTTGCAGGTGGGCGAGTTGGTGCACGTGATTGCAGACGCACATATCTACGACCGCCATATCCCCATTGTGAAAGAGGTGATTGAGCGCACCCCCATGGAAGCACCTAAGTTGATTATTGATCCTAACGTGAAGGATTTCTATGACTTTACGGTGGATAGTTTCCGCCTGGAGGGATATGACGCACCCAAGTTGGGTAAGCGTCTGCCGGTAGCGGTGTAGCGAGAAGTCCGCGGGGAACTTCTCGCAGTGAAATCCGTCTTTGACGGGTGAAATCCACCTGCGGTGGGTGAAATCGCTTTCGCGGTGAAATCCTGCTACGCAGGGTTGCGGTGATACGTTAATTTCATCTAAACAAATTAAAGAACAAATAAAAGAAAAGAGCAGAGCGAAGCAAGAAAGTCCGCGGGGAACTTCTCGCAGTGAAATCCGTCTTTGACGGGGGAAATCCACCTGCGGTGGGTGAAATCGCTTTCGCGGTGAAATCCTGCTACGCAGGGTTGCGGTGGTACGTTTAGTTTCATCTGAACAAATTCAAGAATAAATAAAAGAAAAGAGCAGGAAGTTGTCCTGCTCTTTTTGTTTGCTGATTTTCATTTGCAAGTCTTTCTTGCCGAGCCTAAAGGAGAAAATCGCAAACCCTGCCTTATTTGAAGAAGTTCTCCAAGGCAGACTGGGCGGTGAGGCGCTTGGCACTCATATAGTCGGCGGTGGAGATATTTTGGTCGGTGCGGCCAAAGTCGGAGGCGCCACCTTCGGAGAAGGCAAGGCAGTCGGTGCGGACGTGGTCACGCACGGCTTGGACGATAGCGGAATCGGGGGTGGCGACTGCCTGGTAGTTAGCGGCGTATTTGAGGTAGATAGCACGGAAATGCTCATAGGTGAACCACTCGCCCTCCAGAATCTTGGAAATTGCGTTCATATAGAGGGTTTGGTAGCTCTTGTCCCCCGGGGAAAGAATGGTCTTGGTGTAGAGGGGGCAGGAGACGTCTCCGTTGGGAGAGCGCGTGGAAAGGGGAGCGGCGGTCGTCATACCGTTGCCGGAGGGGTTCCAGTCCATATTGATGCCCAAACAGCGGTCGTAGTCGTAGGGAATGAAGATGGCTTGGCCGGTGGTGGGCAGGAAGTAGAGGTAGTAGTTGTTGCTGTTGTTGCGAATGCAATCGGGATTGCCCAACAGATAGTTGACCGCCTCGAAACGTGCGAAATAGTCCATATCCACTAAAGCCTCCAAATTTGTTTTGAAGGTGGGGGAGGTGGGGGATGCGGCAAGGGCATCCATCAGGGCACGGAGATATTTGTTGTGGTTGTAGTCGGGGTCGGAACGGTCGTCGTTGGTCTTGAGAGAATAGTTGAAGCGTTGGGTGGGCGTTTCTACACCGTAGTTGTGCATACCGTTGAGGTCTGCTCTGCCGTTGGTGTAGGTGCATTTGTAGAGATCTCCGCTACGCTCCTCTTTGGAGAAGTGGCGTTTGAGGAAATGCTTGTCGATGGTTTCGTAGAGGTTGCCGACGCCAAGAGAACGCATTTCGCCACCTTGTTTCATAGAGATTTGGGTGACGGTGATATGGGGGGCCAAGATACCGTAGGCTTGGAACATACGGTTGGCGTAGACCTCGCGCATATAGGTGTTGTCGTAGTTTTTGTTCCACTTGTAGTAGAACTTTTCCAGAGTGGCAAAGGTGCGGTCCTTGCGCGCGGAACGTGCCTCGTCGTCCGTCCACTCGTGGCGGATATCTGCGCCCCAAGCGCCATCTTCGTACTCCTCGCCGTCGAAGGTTTCGCCAAGGTCGAAACGCAGGTGGACGTAGGCGTAGATATTGCCGTCCTGGTCGCAGAAGTCTCGGCGAGAGGTGTTGCCACGCATGCGCACACCCACCTCTTCGTAGTAGTAGCGCACGCCGTCTACAATGACGGTGAGGTTGCAACGGCGGTAGGTGTCGGCTTTGGCGCTGTTGCCGGTAGAAACGTAGTCGCAGTATGCTTCCTGTATTTTGAGAAGCTCGGAGGGTTCGATATCAATCTCCAAAGAGATTTGGGTGTCCTCGCTCCACAGACGGTAGTAGAGCGCCTTTTCTTCCTCGGAATAGTCCTTGTAGAAAGCGGTGTTTTGCGCCGACTTTTCGTCCGAGAAAAAGAAGGTGTCGGTGGGGGTGGGATCTACCGGATCATCGGGATCGATAGGATCGTCAGGGTCTACGGGGTCATCGGGATTGATAGGATCATCAGGGTCTACCGGATCATCGGGGTCGATGGGGTCTTCGGGGTCGTCGGGCGTGATGGGACCGTCGGGATCGACCGGGTCGGTGGGGGTTTGCCCCGTGCCGCCGCCTGCGCCCGGCAGGGAATTCAAAAACTCGCAACCTGCAAAGGTTAGGAGCAAAATGCAGACGAGCAAAATGGGGAGTAGACGTTTGAAAAACTTGGTCATAGTTACCTCTCTTTTTCGTGCGCACATAGCCGCCGCGGACTATGCAATAAAAAGGGCGTACGTTAGACGCCCATAAGCCGTGCCGCAAGCTCGGGGCTACTGTCGCACCCGCGCCTGAGGGCAAGGAACATTTTGACTGTATCGTGGCGCGCATCGTGCGCGTCCTTGGTGGTATCGTAGAGCCAACGCATTTCGTTGAGAATATCCTCGTTGGTAACGCCAAAGTGGTGGGCAAGCTCCTCCAAAGAGGGGTACTTGATACCCTTGCCGTTTTTGGCAGGAATATTCAGAAGACTGCGCGTGCCACGCATAGAGCAGAAGCCACGACCTGCGAGTTGGAAATCGTAGCCGCAACGCCGCATTTCTGCCTGCATAAAACTCTCGTCAAAGTTGAGATTGTGCGCAACGATGACGTCGGCAGAGTCGAAGTCCTGCTTGATTTCCTCTACGTCGTCGGCAAAAACACGTCCGCCCGACAAATAGCGGCAAAGCTCGGGGGTGAGACCGGTGACCTTGGCGGCACCCGGCTCGATATAACTCACCGTCCAATAGAAGTTCTTGGGAATCTGTACCTCGCCTGTGTCGATGATATAGGCAAGCTGACAAATCTGTCCGCCGACGAGGCACCCGTTGACCCAACTGCCCAAAGGACTGAGGCCTGTTGTTTCTGTATCAAAATAGATAATGCGCATATTGCTATTATACGTGATGCGCGTGAGTTTGTCAATTATTGTCTTTCTATGGTGGGTATTTCATAGCGGAGGGGGCTTTTTCATACATTTAGCCATAAAGGAGGCGCGTATGAATTTGACAGAATTGTTGGCATTGCCTGTGATTCAGCTGAACGCTGCCCGTAGATTGGGCGTGGTTAGCGGTTTTTTGGCGGACGAGAGGCTACGGCGAGTGAGCCATTGGGTGGTTTTGAATGAGGATACCTATATCGAAAACGTCCTGCCGTGGCAAAAGGCGACGGTGGGAAGCGAGGGGGTGTTTTGCACGGCAGGATTGCAACCCCTACCCCGAGATAAAAGACCCATTCCTTTGCACACGGCGGTGTATGATAGCGACGGCCGTGCTTGGGGTATGATGGAGGAAATTGAGGTGGACGAAACGGGGCGCACCGTGGCGCTACGCGTGGGGGAAAATCGCATAGACCCAGGCGGTGTGTTTTGCTACGGTGAGTTGGTGATTCTTCGTGGGAAAAGACGGCTACGGAGAGAGCGAGAGCAAAGGCAAGAGGTGCAAATAGAGAAGCATATGCAGGCGGTGCAAAAGGCGCCTGTTCCCGAGGAAGAAGGGGCGCCAACCTGGCGTGTGATCGAAAGGCCGCAGGAGAGGGAAACGGCACCCACCGAGGAAACGGAGGGGAGTGTGTACCGCGTGCGCGGTGATTATGATTTTTTGGTGGGAAGACGGCTGGTGGCCGACCTGGTGCAGGCAGGGAGGTTGGTGGCAAAGCAAGGGCAAGTGATTGATAGAAGTTTGATCCAAGCCGCCAGAGAGTGGGGGTTGTTGGTTGCCCTGACCGCCCTCTCGAGAGGATAAAAAGAAAACTGCCGTTTGGCAGTTTTTTCTTTGCACTCCGTATGATTTGAAAGTACTTTATGTTTCTCTATCTATTCTCTTTTTCTTACTCGCTTTTTCCGTTCCATCGCTATTGCTTGCGGAAACCTTTTTTGAGGCGAGCAAGAAAACCGCGGAATCCGTGGGGAAGGGGGGACTGTGGGGGTGTGGCGGTTTCGACCACCGAGGCAAAGGTAAGGCCGTAGACGTGGACGGCGCCTGCCTTTTTGAGGGTGTGGGCTACCTCGTCCATCGTTTGGCCTGTGGTGAGTACGTCGTCGATGACGAGGATTCGCTTGCCACGCACCTGGTCACGGTCTGCGGTGAAGGCTCCTTTGAGGTTGAGTTTGCGCTCCTCACGGCCCAGCCGTGTTTGGGGCGGCGTCTTTTTGCATTTAAGAACCGATTGGACGTAGGGGATATGCAGTTTTTGGGAAAAGGCGGTGGCGATGAGGGCGGATTGGTTGTAGCCGCGCGCACGCTGACGGGATTTGTGCAGGGGGACGGCGGTGACGTAGTCTACCTCGATGGGGTCCTGTAGATAGCGGTCTACCATATACGCTGCCATATACGGCGCAAGGTAGGCGGCAGAGGCATATTTGATTTTGTGGACGAGCCGTGTGGCCTCTCCTTGGTAGGCAAGGGCAGACAGTACGCGGTCGAAGTGGCGAGGTTCCTTTTTGCACAAACTGCAATAGACACCAAACCGATCTTCCTCTGCTACCTCGGGCTCGAGAGGATTGGGAGTGGGGGCTTGTATGGGTTTGCCACACTTGAGACAGTAGGGGTAGCGGACAAAAGAAAGCCGTGAAAGGCAATCGGGGCAGGTGCCCAATCGATGCTCGCTCCACAGCTCTCTGTTGCAACATATGCAGTTGTAGCGGTCGGGAAAGAAACTGTCCATCAGAAGACGGCGAATTTCTTTGCCCGAGGTTTTCTTTGGGGTCATTTAGGCCTTGTCCTCCAAGCGAAGGGCTTTCATCATACGCTTGCCCGACAGAATGTTGTACTTGCGCATCAGCCACGAGAAGAGCAAGTACATCAGCAAACAGAAGGCAATGGACGCGCCGATATAGATGCCCATATTGGGGGTGATGGAGGAGATGGGATCCATATTGAAGAGGTTGATATCCTTGAGGGGAAGTACCAAGTCGGAGGCAATATGGATATTGATGGAACAGAACATCCAGCCGATGAAGAAGATGGCGACCATACCCACGAAGATGAGGGTGTGCTTCCAATCGAAGGGGATACAGACGTGGAATAGCACGAAGAATCCGCCGGCTGCAAGCAGTAGTACGGATACCATATCCTGTTGGGTTTCGCTGAGGGCGTACGCCTCGGGCAGGAAGAAAAACAGTACCTGTAGGAAAGCAAAACTGAGTAGTATGGTGACCGCACCCGGCAGGGATTTGGATATGGCGTTTTGGAGGAAGTGCCCTTTGACACGCTCCTTGTTGGACTCCAAGGCAAGGAAGAAACTGGGGATACCGATGGTGGCAGAGCCAACCAACGTGATGTTGTTGCTGGAGAAGGGATAGCGCCCGATGAACAGGAACAACAGGGTCAGAAGCACCGAGTACATAGTCTTGACCAGGTAGAGGCTGGCGGTGCGCTGGAGGTTGTTGATGGAGCGGCGACCCTCGGCAACGATACGGGGCATAGAGGCGAAGTTGCTGTCCAACAAAACGAGCTGTGCTACGTTCATAGCGGCATCTGATCCGCCTGCCATTGCGATAGAGCAGTCTGCCTCTTTGAGGGCAAGCACGTCGTTTACACCGTCACCTGTCATCGCTACGGTGTGGCGGTCGGCCTTGAGCGCCTTGACGAGTTTGAGTTTTTGCTCGGGGGTGACACGGCCAAACACCTTGTAGCGGCGAGAGGCGTCTACCAATTCTTCGTCGGTGGAGATGGTGGTCATATCCACGGCCTCACAGTTGGCAAGACCTGCCTGTTTGGCAATGGCGGCTACCGTGACGGGATTGTCGCCCGAGATGATACGGATATCCACACCTTCCTCGGCAAAGTAGCGCAGGGTGTCGGGGGCTTCCTTGCGGATCTTGTCGCTGATGAGCACAAAGGCAATGAGTTCCAATTCGGAAGGCAGGGCGTGCTCGGTGAGAATTTGGCCGGAGCGTGCGACTACCAACACACGGTTGCCCATTTGGGCGTAGACCTCGAGTTGCTCACGGTAGGGGTCCAAACCCTCTTTGAGAACGAATTCACCTGCGCCCATCACGTAGGTGGCACCCTCGACGGAGACGGCGCTCCACTTGCGGTCGCTACTGAAAGGCGCAACGTAGAGGGGGGCTTTTTCGCTACGGGGAGCAAGACGGTAGAATTCTTTGATGGCGTTGTAGGTGGGGTTCGTGTCGGGCAACAGATCCACGAGCGTGATGAGGGCTTGGTCGATATGCTGTCTGTCTACACCGCCCACGGGGACTACGTCGTTGACCTGCATACTGCCCTCGGTGATGGTACCCGTTTTGTCCAAACACAGCACGTCTACGCGAGCAAGCGTTTCGATACAGTAGAGATCGCGGGATAGGGTTTTGTGGCGGGACAGGCGCATAATGCCCACCGCAAACACGGCAGAGGATAGCGCCATCAGTCCCTGGGGAATCATACTGGACATAGAGGCCACCATAGAGCTGACCGAGTCGGCTACGCCGATACCGTTCCACAAAAACTCTTTGAGGAAAAGCAAAACACCCAACGGTACCACAACCCAACTCATCAGTTTGATGACGGTGCGCAGGGCACGGAGAATTTCGCTATTGGAAGATTTGATATATTTGGCACCTGCGGAAATTTTGCTGGCGTAGTTGTCTGCGCCTACGTGGACGACGCGAGCCAAAACACGGCCGCTAACGAGAAAACTGCCCGAGAGAAGTTGGTCCCCTTGGCTCTTGATGATGGGATCGGATTCACCCGTGATAAGGCTTTCGTTGACCTCGCAACCGCCCTCGATGATCACGCAGTCGGAGCAGACTTGTTTGCCACCCGAAAGTACCATCAGATCGTCCATCACGATTTCGTGGACGGCAATTTCCTTTTCTTCGCCGTCTCGAAGGACGGTGACGCGGGGGGCGGAGATGAGGGAGAGTTTGTCGATAGTGCGCTTGGCGCGGATCTCCTGGATAATACCAATCAGCCAGTTGATGACACAGGGACCAGCGAAAGCGGCCTCCATAGGCTTTTGGCCAACTGCTACCACGAGAATGACGAGCACCAAAACCAAGAGGTTGAACAGCGTGAAGGTGTTGGTGCGGAAAATTTGGCCGTAGGTCTTGGTCGTGACCTCACCGCCGGAGTTGCCGTATCCTGCGGCAAGACGTTCCTCTACCTGGGTGGTGGTGAGGCCTTGCCCCTCGGCAACGGGGGAAAGTTCTGTTGCTTTGAGAGCGATCTCCTCCGAGGCAGGCTCGAGGGGAATCTCTTTTCTTCTTCTTTTCATAGTTACCTCAATTTCTTGCGAACTCTGCAAAGAGCGTTGTTGACACACTTGACGTCGATGGGACGGTCGGGTCGGGAAAGCACCTCGGCGATTTCCTCGTAGCGGTAGCCGTCGATACGCAACCGCCAAACCGCATATTCCAAACTGCTGAGACGTTTTTTGGCCGCCGCGGTGGCCTCGGCAAGCGCCTCTTGGGAGAGAAGTTTGTCCTCGGGACCTGCTGCCTCGTCCTCCACAAGAGGGGAATCGGCGGCGGTGGGGGCGGTGCGGCGCTGTCTTTGGGCAAGGGCGCGCATACGGTTGCGTACGCACACGCCTGCATAGGAAGCAAAGCTGACACCCTTGGTGGCGTCGTAGTGGTGAATGGCACTCACGAGCGCGATACGCGCCTCTTGGAGACAGTCGTCCAACGGTACGTCGGCAACACGCTTGGCAAGGGACAGAAGCATAGGCTCGTAGGACACGAGCAGGGCATCAACCGCCTCGGGAGTTTTGGCTTGGAGCCATAGGGCCTCTTGGTCGGAAGTCCTCATTTGCCTTGGCGTGTGATTTCGTACAAGGCGATGCCGGTGGCTACCGACGCATTGAGAGAGTCGATTTGACCCACCATAGGAATGCGGACGGCACCGTCGCACAGTTTTTTGGTGAGGGCGTGGACGCCGCTACCTTCGTTGCCGACCACAAGGGCGAGGTCGCCGTCCAGATGGGACTCGGCAAGGGGTTTGCCGTCCATATCCAAAGCGAGCACGGGAATGAACTGGTCCTTGAGGTAGCGAATGGCATCGTTGATATTGCCGACCTTGGCTACCTTCATATATTGGGTGGCACCTGCGGAGGTACGAATCACCGTTTCGTTGACGGTGGCTTGGCGACGGGAGGGAATGACGATACAGTCTACACCCATACACTCGGCAACACGAATGATACTGCCGAAGTTGTGGGGATCCTCGATCTCGTCCAACAAAAGAATGAGGTGGCGGGACCCACGCCGGGCGGACAGAATATCCTCTATTGAGCAATAGGAAAACTCGGTGGTGTATGCCATGACACCCTGGTGGTGCTTGGTGACCGATTGCTTGTCGAGAATGCTCTTGTCTACGAAACGGACGGGAATACCCCTATCCTTTGCCATACCGATGATGACGGACACGCCGCCGTCTACACTCCCTTTGGTGACGACGAGTTTTTCGATAGTGGCGTTACCTTTGAGCGCCTCTTTGACTGCATTTCTTCCTTCGATGATCATAACGACTCCTTGGTTTGTGCAAGCAGATAGACGAGTCTATCCTGCTGACCTGTGAGATAGAGATAGCCCCACACCGCCTCGAGCCCCGTGGCTTTGTGATATTCGCCCGTGGAGGCATTCTTGGCGGAGGACTTGGTTTTGTGGTTACGCGCGGTGCGGTAGACGTCCTCCTCCTCGGGGGTGAACAAAGCACGCACACGAGAAAGTTCCTCTGCTTGGGCGGACGCAGACACCTGCTGGATAGCGAGCCTGTGCAACTTGCCTGCGGCACCCCCTTGGGTGAGCGCAAGGGTGGCGCGCACGTAGAGAGACTGCACCGCATCACCTACGTAGGCGAGGGTGAGTGGATCCAGGGCGCGTGCCTCGACGGGGGATAGGGGTTGGGCAAGATTGGGAAACATAGCTCTCCTTTTGCGCGTGGGCGCAGAATGATAATTCTATTATATACCATTCTAAGTAAGTGTGCAATCGCTTGGCGGATTTTCGGCAAAATATCTTGAAAAAGGCGGTTTTTTGGGGAAGGGGGCATATCTTTTTTGCTGTCACATATATTCTTTTGGCAGGGTGCAGGTTGTGGATAACTTTGTGGATAAGTGGGTTACTGTATGAATTGTATGGTGAAAAACCGTGTAATATCGGGGATTTTGTCGAAATAGGGGGAAGAAGATATGTTTTTGGTAGCAAAGGCAAGGAACGTGGTGGTTGCCATCGTGGCGATCGTGGTCCTGGTGGCGGGCGGCGTGTGTATTGGGCTGGGCGCAGCGAAAGGGACGGGCATGGCAGAGGGGAAAACGGTGGCAATCGACCCCGGCCACGGCGGATATGACGCAGGCGTGTCGGGCAAAATGGGGACGAGGGAAAGCGACGTGAACCTGTCGGTGGGGCAGTATCTGGCCGCTTATTTGCGCGGGGCAGGATACGAGGTGGTGATGACACGTACCACCGACCGCGCGTGCTTGCCTGTGGGGAGCCTGAAACGGCAGGATATGGACGAAAGGGTGGGATTGATTAACCGCGCGAAACCCGATTTGGTGGTGAGCCTGCATTGTAATTCTTATCCTTCCGTCTACCGCCGCGGTGTGCAGACCTTTTATAGCAAGGGGGAGGACGAGGCCCCTGCACGTGGGCTGATGGAGCATTTGAACCGCACCGTGAACGCCCCTCTCGGCAGGGGGTTTGAGGCGGTGTGGGGGGAGTATTATCTGCTCCAAAAGGTGAGGGCTCCGGGGGTGATCGTGGAGTGTGGATTTTTGTCGAATGCGGAGGACGAGGCTCTGCTACGGGATAGGCACTACCATATGCTGCTTGCCTATCAGATCTACTGTGGGATAGAGGCGTATTGGGGGGTGCAAGAGACGGGTATGTGGTTTTAGGGGAAATCCGACGTAACCCCCACCGAAGAAGCACTCAAATCAACACTTTGGGGTGCGTTTGTCCTTCCTTTTGTCGAATTTTCTTGGTACGCTTTAAAAAGAGAATTCGATAGGAGGCTACAAGATGAACAAAAACCGCGTGTGCAGCCACACGGGCGGGCGCGCAAGAAAAAAACTTGACAAAAGAGCCGTTATCCCCCATAATGGGGCTATGAGTAATTATTTCTATAATCTGATTTCAAGGGAGGAGCGCTTGGCATTGCCTTTTGTGTCTACCACAAACAAGATGCTGGCGCGCTCTTTTTTTCAATTTGCTGACCGTGTTGCGCTACGTGACGGTGAGCGTGTATATACCTATCAACAACTGGCGGAGGTGCTGGCGAATAAGCGTCATACCCTGTATAGCGCAGGGGTGCGCAAGGGAGATACCGTGGGCGTGCTGCTGCGCCCGAGCCTGGAGCAGGCTGTGTGGGTTTTGGCGGTATTGAGCGCAGGGGCTACCCTGGTGACCTTTCCGTCGATGACGGACGAGGCGCACCTGTTGGCGGGCGTGCGTAAGTTTGAGATGCGCCTGTTGGTTTCCTCTAAGGATTATCCTTTTGCTCGCGAGGCGGCTCCCTTGTACTTGGACGTATTGGCAAAGAGCGAGGGTAGTGCGCCTATGGCAAAGCAGAGGGGCAGGGATCGCGCGGTGATTATCTTCACAGGCGGCACGACCGGAGACCCCAAGGGGGCGGTGTTGAGCCATCACGCCTTGATGCGCGGTGCTTTGAACGGTATCTTTGTGCCACACGGAGAGCAAACCGTATTTGCGACGGCGTTGCCCTTTTCGCACGTGCTTGGGTTGGTGCGCTCGCTACTGACGCCCCTGTTTATGGGCGCAGAGAATTATATCAGTAATCCTTTTGCGCTGTTGCGTGATTGCAGTAAGGCAAGACCCACCATTATGGTGCTGGTGCCCGGGCTTGCGGACGTTTTGTTGGCGGCGGCAGGCAGAACCCCTGCGGTGCTGGGGGATCGCTTGGAATGTATTTTGTGTGGCGGTGCGCCCGTACCTCGCCGTATCTCGGAGGGATTTGAGGGGATTGGCGTGCATATGTATACCGGCTACGGTATGACGGAATCGGCAAACTCTATCTCGGCAGGGTTGACACCTTTGCTGAATAATAACTCGGTGGGACGGTTGTACCCCAAGCAGAGATTGCGCTTCCGCAACGGAGAAATTCAACTGAAGGGCGATAACCTGTTTGAGGGGTATTATCGGGACAAGGAAGCCACCAAGAAGTCCTTTACACGCGGCGGTTGGTTCCGCACCGGGGACGTGGGATATATGGATAAAGACGGCCATTTGCATATCACCGGCCGTATCAAGAATATCATTCTTCTGCCGAATGGAGAGAATATCTACCCTGAGGAAATCGAGGAAAGCTTTAATGAGAATCCGTCGGTGCGCGACTGTATGGCTTGTGAGGATACCGTGAACGGCGAGCCTGTGATTGCGTTGGAGATTTTGCCGGCGGCGGTGATGGCGGACAAGACCCTCGAGGAGTTGTACGCGATCTATTCCTCTATGATTGACCGCTTTAACCGCAGTCAGCCCTCCACCAAAAAGATTGGGAAGTTGAAGATCCGCACAGAGGACTTTGAACGCTCCATCAGTATGAAGATCAAGAGGTAAGAACATGGATACGTTGGCGAAATTGAAGGAAATACTGTCGGGCATTTTGCCTGAGACCAACTTGGATTCCGTTTGTGCGGAAACGAGATTGGACAAAATCGAGGGGTTGTCCTCGCTGAATTTGGTACTGGCTCTGTATGAGGTGGAGGCCGTGTTTGGGATTGTGATTGATCATCCTGAGGATTTGGTGACGGTGGGCGACGTGATGCGCTTGGTGCCCGAGAATGAGTAAGGAGAAGGGTGCAAAATGGGAGAAAGTTTGGGCGCGCTTTGCCTTGTGGTTGGTGAAGCACTGCATTATGCCCAAACGTGAGGTGGTGCGTGACCTGCCAAGAGAGGAAGACGAGGTGGCGGTGTACGTATGCAACCATAGCGGTGCGGTTGGACCTTTGGCGACGGCTATGTATATGGACTGCAAGGCAAGAAGCTGGATGAGCTATTGCGTGACCGATAGAAAAATTGCTCCCAACTATATCTTCCACGACTTTTTCTTTGGCAGACAGTACCGCTGCCCTGCCTTTGCAAGAGGGTTGGCGAAACTGGTGGCAACGCTTTTGATTCCTTTGTTGGAAACGCAAAACTGCGTGCGAGTGTATCGCAACGACGCGAGAATCTTCAAAACCTTTAAGGAGAGCGTAGACGCGCTACGTGCAGGAAATAACCTGGTGATTTTTGCCGAAAGTCCCAAGCCGCACGGCAAGTACGTGAATACCCTGTACGAGGGAATTGCCGACCTGGGTGCGTTTGTGTGGAAGGTGTTGAAGCTGAAACTCAACTTTTACCCCGTGTATATTCCGCCAAAGGAGAGAATATTGCGCGTGGGGAAACCCGTGCAGTACAACCCCGATTGGAGTACGGACGAGGCAAGAAAAGAGTTGCCCAAGCAGATTGCCGAGCGAATTGAGGCGCTGGGTGACTTGGTGAAGAAGCATACGCCCATACCCTTTTTGCCAAAAGCATACTACCGCCATTACGCGGCGGAATTTATGGAGTGTCCCGAGGCGTATTGGCAGTTTGTGGCGCAAGAGTATAGCAAGTAGGAGTGTATCGGGTACGAATGAATTGCAGCATTGCGGTGCATGCACGTACAAAAAAGAGCAAGAACAGAAGGAAGAGCGTCCTTTTGCACTTGCTCTTTTTTGTTTGACCGCCCCTCACGATTTAGAGAAGGTAAAGGTATATGATAATGGGGGAATGAGCGGTTTTCTGCCCGTTTGGGAGGGTTTTGGGGAGAAAGTGAGTAAGTTTATAGCACCTTGGACAAAAACTCGCGGAAACGGGGCGTTTGGGGGTTAGAAAAGAGTTCTTCGGGAGTGCCTTCCTCGGTGATTTTGCCAGAGGACATAAACACGAGGCGGGTGGCGACTTCTTTGGCGAATTCCATTTCGTGGGTGACGATGATCATGGTCATTCCGCTGGCGGCTACCTC
Source organism: Clostridia bacterium (assembly GCA_017463565.1). Taxonomy (GTDB): domain Bacteria; phylum Bacillota; class Clostridia; order Christensenellales; family CAG-1252; genus RUG14300. The sequence goes on from JAFTOZ010000113.1 coordinate 49,154, forward strand.
GCGAATGAGATCTAAAACCTCGCCCACCATTTCGGGGTCGAGGGCGGAGGTGGGCTCGTCGAAAAGCATGACCTTGGGCTGCATAGCTAAGGCGCGAATGATGGCGATACGCTGTTGCTGACCGCCCGAGAGGGTGGAGGGATAGCTGGCGGCCTTGTCGAGAAGGTCGATACGCGCAAGCAATTGCAGGGCACGCTCTTTTTCTTGCACTTTGATTTGTTTACTGCTCTGCCCGGAAAGGTCCACTTGCTCGATAGGTTGGGGCAGGGTGTTGCGGTCCAGGCGGCGTTGGGCCTGGCGGATAGCGTGCTCTATGCGCTGATAGCGGCGGTTGAGCTTTTTGTTGTAGGTGACCTTGCGCTTGCCGGCGGTTTCTTCTACCTTGGCGGTGGCCTCTCGCGCCTCGGCGATGGGGGCAAGGCGAGAAGTCAGTAGGTCAATACGGGCAGAAAGGTGGGGGGCAGTCTTTTGCACCTTGCGTTGGTAGTAGGCGGAAAAGAGTCGGATATGCGCGTTGTAGAGGGGCGCAAACGCATTGCGCAGGTGGCACAGGCGCAGGGCTGCTATGCGCAACTTGACGGGGGCGAGCATAATGTTTTGCAACACGGTGAGGTTGGCAAACAGGTTGAAGGATTGGAATACCATACCGATATTCTCTCGCTGACGGTTGATATTCACCCCAAGGTCGGTGAGGTCGGTATCTCCGAAAAAGATACGGCCCGAGGTGGGGTCTTCCAAAACGTTCAGGCAACGCAAAAAAGTGGATTTGCCGCCGCCCGAGGGACCGATGATGGCAACACGCTCTCCTTCGTAGACGGTGGTGGAGATGTCGTCCAAAACCAAGAGGTCACCAAAAGATTTGGTGAGGTGGTCGATACGTAGAATGGGCTTTTTGGTTGAAGTTTCCATATTGTCCTCCTATGCGCGCTTGCGCAGTTGCTTTTCGAGCAACTTCAAAAGGGCGGTGATGACCAAGATGAGCACAAGATAGATGACCGCCAGGAAAAGATAGGGGATCATAAATTCGTAGTGTTCGCTGCCGACCTTGGTGACTGCGTTGTAGAGGTCAAGGGCACCCACGAAGGAGACTACGGAAGTTTCCTTGACGAGGGAGATGAGTTCGTTGCCGAGGGTGGGCAGGGTGTTGCGAAAGGCTTGGGGAAGAATGACACGCCCCATAGTGCCTGCGTAGCTAAGACCCAGCGCACGGCCCGCCTCCAGTTGTCCTTTGGGGACGGAGAGAATGCCACCTCGCATAATTTCGGCAACGTAGGCACCGCTGTTTAGACCGAAAATGATAATGCAGGAGGTTTCGGCGGTAAGCGCATCCAAGCCCAACAGAGGCTTGAGGAAGTACCAACCAATCAAGAGTTGTGCGACGATGGGGGTGCCACGGAAAAGGGCAATATAGGCATCGGCAAGACGAGAAAGGACACGTTGCCACATACGGTAGGGGGGCAACAGTTTGGCAAGCGCCAAAAGGGCGCCGATGGCTAAACCCAAAAGAAAGCCGAATCCGGCTATCTGGAGGGTGTTGAGAAGTCCTTGGACAACGTCCTGTCCGTAGGAGGGCAGGGTTTCCCAAAAGACGTTCCATTTGGCGGTGAGAATTTCTATGGTCATATGCAGTAGATGGGGCAACCACTTGGGTTGCCCTCGAACGAACGGTTATTCTGTTTCCCTGGGATTATGCAAGATACTCAAAGGGAGAGAAGGGTACGTTGGTGAGTACGACCAGTTGCTTTTTGGTGGGGTCGTAGGTGCCGCCTGCCACACCCGTGGGGGTGCCTTTGCCCTCGAAGTACTTTGCCATGAGGGTGGCGAAGGTGCCGTTTTCTTTGATCTTGGCAAGATAGTCGTTGACGGCGGTGAGCAACTCGGTGTTGTTGGGATTGACGGCGTAGGCATACTCCTCGCTGGTGAGGGGTACGTCGATCAGTTTGAGGGCATTGCCGTTGAGTTTGTTGATATTCTTGACGATGGCCTCGGCAGGAGCGGCGTCAACCACCACGGCAGATAGGGTACCGTTGATGAGGTCTTGGGCGGCAAGGGCTGCGGTGTTGTATTCGTGGCAGGAGGTGGGGAAGCCGGTGAAGCCCCAATCTGCTGACCCTTCTACGTACAGGGTGCCGGTGGTGCCCTTTTGGGTGCCAATCTTGTAGGAAGAGGTTTTACCGTTCAGAATGGCCTCCACCTCGGCGGCGGTGGTGCAGGCGTCAAAGGTGGTGTCGCTTGCTTTGACGATGATTTTTTGGCTGGCGGAATAGTAGGTGGAACTGAAATTGACGATTTCGGCACGCTTTTCGCTATAGGTCAGACCTGCCATCACGATGCCGTTGGTGTAGTTGGAAACCTCGGTGCAGATGGTGTCGAAGTTGAGCCAGTTGATGATGACGAGTTCCATACCAAGCTCTTGTGCCAAACCTTGGGCAATCTCCATATCCAAGCCGTAGTAGAGAGGCTCGTTCTCTTGGTTGCAAGCGGTAAGACTGCAAGTTAATACCAATAATACGCAGATGATAATAATACTGATTTTTTTCATAATATCTCCTTTGGGTTTCCCCAGAACAATCCACATAAAGTTATATCGCAGTTTTGCATATTTGACAAATGTTTTTGGGGTGATTTTGTATATTCTTTTATTTTTGTGTGTATATTTGCAGGTATTATGAATATTTATACAATAATTATTCAAAAAAAATAATCTATGCATTAGCGTGTTATCCATAACGGAGAACACGCTAAACTAAGTTTGCCCTTTGGGCAAGTGAAGTTATCTACGATAGTGAAGTTCACTTTGTGAGTGAAGTTTCGCCTGACGGCGAAGTGATGGGCAAACTTAACTTCACTTGTGCGTAGCACAAACTTCACTGCGTAGCAACTTCACTTTTGCGATAGCAAAAACTTCACTAACAGAAAAA
>JAFTOZ010000114.1 GCA_017463565.1 Clostridia bacterium
GTGGGCGTAGGATATTTGAGAGGATCTGCCCCTAGTACGAGAGGACCAGGGTGGACGTACCTATGGTGCACCTGTTGTTTCGCCAGAAGCATAGCAGGGTAGCGATGTACGGATCGGATAAACGCTGAAGGCATCTAAGCGTGAAACCGGCCTCAAGATGAGATATCCCTCTTAAGACCCCTTATAGACGATGAGGTTGATAGGTCAGGTGTGTAAGCACAGTAATGTGTTGAGCTAACTGATACTAATAGGTCGAGCGCTTGATCACAACAAAAATACGGTTGTTGCTTGTTCAAGAGCTGAAGAATTCTAATTGTAACTATGCAGTTGTGAATGTGCAGACATTCAACCAATCTCGGCGGTAATAGCAAGGGTGATCCACCTGTTCCCATACCGAACACAGTCGTTAAGCCCCTTTACGCGGATGGTACTTGGACGGACACGTCCCGGGAGAGTAAGAAGCCGCCGGATACCAACAAAGGTCGTACAACGTACGACCTTTTTCTTTGTGCGACATCTTGCTATTCACCTTTTGAATAATCATATCTTTGCCGTAGATTGTACTCTCAAATGCCTAATATCTCGTGCAATAGTCCATATTTATCGAGCAACCGAGGGATTTTTCCCGATGGTTTGGGCGATGGCATATTGGCGCTTCCTCTTGACAAGCGAGGGTGACTGTTGTATGATAAAATAAGCCGCACGTATTTCATACGTGAGCATAAGGAGTAGAACATGAGACTGATTATTGTTGGCGCCGGCAAGATTGGCAGCACGCTCATAGAAAAGTTGAGTGTCGAACATCACGACATCGTGTTGGTAGATACCCAGGCAGCTATTGTGGAGAATATGGTCAACCGTCACGACGTGCGTGGTGTAGTTGGCAATGCATCTGAGCGGGAGGTGCTTTTGGATGCAGAGGTAGACAAGACAGACTTCTTCATTGCTTGTACCTCTCGTGACGAAATCAACATTATCTGCTGTGTTCTTGCCAAGAAATTGGGCGCAAAGCACACCATGGCCCGTGTGCGTACCCCCGAGTATTTCCACGAAATCGACGCCGTGCGTGAGGAATTGGGCATCGATATGGTGTTCAACCCCGAGTATCAAACTGCTTTGGACATCGCGCAAATTTTGCAGTTCCCTTATGCGCTCAACGTAGAGAGTTTTGCAGGCGGTAGTGTCAAGATGGTGGAGTTTGTCCTGAAGGAGGGCAACGGTCTGGTGGGGCTTTCCATGCAGGAGATTGGCGCTAAAAACGATAGCCACGTTTTGTTCTGCGTCGTGTTGCGTGGAGACGAGGTGTTCGTACCGCGTGGCGATTTTGTGCTAGCCGAGGGCGACCACGTGCATATCATTGGCACTGCTGCTGATATTTCTTCTTTGATGCGAAAACTGCATATCTACAAGCAAAGAGCGCGTTCCGTCTTTATCGTCGGCGGCGGCAATATCTCCTTCTATTTGGCAAAAGAGTTGTTAGCAAAGGACGTAAAGGTCAAAATCATTGAAAAGGATGAGGAACGCTGTAGGTTTTTGAGCGAAGAACTGCCTTCTGCTATCATTTTGCACGGCGACGGCACCGATCAAGACGTTTTGGACGAGGAAGATATGAGCCGTTGCTACGGATGCGTTGCGCTGACAGGAAACGACGAAGAAAACGTCATTCTGTCCATGTACGCCAATCTCAAAAAGGTGGATAAGGTCATCACGCGCGTGGACCGTCCCTCTGTGATGAAGATGGTCAAACTGTTGGGTTTGGACACCGTGGTCTCTACTCGCAGCGCGATCGCCAATCAAATCGTCCGTTTTGTGCGCTCCAACAAAGGCACGGCGCAGGCAGTTGTCAATACCCTGTACGTTCTGCACGAAAAGGCTGAGGCTTTGGAATTTGCCGTAGAAGAAGGCTTTTCCAAGATTGGTATTCCACTCAAAGAAATGCGTATCAAGGAAAACGTGCTGATCTGCGGTATCGTGCGCGAGGGTGAATATATCCTTCCCGGCGGTGAAAACACCTTTGCCGTGGGCGATCACGTCATCGTGGTCTCAAAGGGCAAACACATCGACTCTTTGGAGCAGATTTTCTAATATGAACGTACGACTCGTGCTAAAAACAATGGGCAAATTGTTGGTCCTCGAGGCCATCTTGCTCCTGCTACCTCTGTTGGTGAGCCTGATAGCCAAGGAAAATACCTGGCTGAGTTTTGTCACGCCAATTGCGTGCTTGGTGGGTGTAGGCTTACCCCTTTCTTTCATCAAACTGAAAGAGAGAAAAATGTATATCCGCGAAGGCTTTGTGATCGTGGCATTCACCTGGATTCTCTATTCGTTGGTGGGCGCCGTACCCTTCGTGATGAGTGGCAGTATTCCCAAATACGAGAACGCATTGTTCGAGATGGTCTCCGGCTTTACAACCACGGGTGCATCTATCCTTTCCAACGTGGAGGCATTGCCCAAGAGTATGCTGTTCTGGCGTTCCTTCAGCCACTGGATTGGCGGTATGGGTGTGCTCGTATTCGTGTTGGCCATCCTGCCTAAGAGTGACTCGGGCGCCGTGCATATGTTCCGTGCGGAGTCACCCGGTCCCAACGTAGGCAAGCTGGTGAGTAAACTCAAATCTACCGCGTTGATTTTGTATGCGATCTACGCCGTGATGACGCTGGTGATGTTCGTTATGCTCGCTCCCTGTCCCGAAGTATCCGCGTTTGACAGTCTGTTGATCTCTTTTGGTGCTGCAGGTACGGGCGGTTTTGCCCCCACGAACGCCTCGATCGGTGCGTTCAATAGTGTATACGTGGAGATGGTAGTTGCCGTCTTTATGTTCCTGTTCTCCCTCAACTTCAACTTCTACTACCTGTTGCTTATGCGGCAATTCAAGAAGGCTTTCCGCAGTGAGGAGATTATAGGGTATTTTGCCATCGTTGTGGGCGCAACCCTTGCGATTGCCCTCAACATTATGGACAGTTGTGCCAACTTTGGCGAGGCCATTCGCTACAGTTTCTTCCATGTTACCTCTATCAGCTCCACAACCGGTTTTACTTCTCTCGACTACAATTCGTGGCCGCTATTTTCCAAGGTGCTGATTTTGATGCTGACGGCTATCGGCGCTTGTGCCGGTTCAACAGGCGGCGGTTTGAAAATGGCACGCATGATTATTATGGGTAAATCTACGGTTGGCGATATCCGCAAACTAAGCAGGCCCCGCCAGGTCATCACCTTGCGCTATGAGGGTGAGGTGTTGGACGATGCTACCATTCGCAACACGCGCGTCGTGGTGGTTTCGTGGTTATTCTGCTTGGTTGGCACCACGCTGCTGCTTTCCTTGGATAGCTATGCCAACGGGGATATGCTCACCAACTTTTCTGCGGCATTGACTTGTCTTGCCAACGTTGGTCCCGGATTAAACGGGGTAGGTCCTGCCGCAAATTTCAGTGGATTCAGCACCTTCTCCAAGTTAATGCTTTCCTTTGATATGTTGGCAGGCCGTTTGGAATTCTTGCCAATCATCGCGCTGTTCCGTCCCAAAACTTGGACGAGAGCATAGGATTCCCTGCTACCCAAAGAGCATATGGATTTTCCTTTCTTCCTTAGGAATATCGGCTTAGGCGCAGGTCTGGCGATGGACGCATCGGCAGTTTCTATTTCCAACGGTTTTCACGAACCGACGATGAAGAAGGGGAAGCATCTGTTGATCGCTTTTCTGTTTGCGCTATTTCAGGCAGCAATGCCTCTTGCGGGCTACTTTGCAGGCCACGCATTGCTCCAATATATCGAACCGTATATACCTTGGATTGCGCTTGCTCTATTGGTAGCGCTTGGCATCAAAATGATCATAGACGGCGTCAAGGAGAGAAAGGCACAAAAGGAAGACAAAGAGGAAAAACCTAAACCCCTTACGTTGGGTGTGCTCCTGGTGCAGGCCGTCGCCACCTCTATCGACGCGCTATCGGTTGGCTTGACCATCTCCGACTATACCATTCCCGAGGCGCTCGTTGCCGTAACCCTCATTTTCGTCGTGACCTTCTGCTTGTGCTTGTTGGCGGTGTGGCTGGGCAAAAAGGGCGGCACCAAGCTTGGTTGGCGGGCAGTCATCGTGGGCGGCGTCATTTTGATCGCCATCGGTATCGAAATCTGCCTTTCGGGCTTGTTGGGATAAAAGAAAAAGTCAAAGAAAAAAGCGTACACGGCAGGTGTACGCTTTTTGTATTTGGTATAGACCTTAGAACATATCGTCAAAGTCCACGCTCTTTTTGTTGCATTCTGCAATTTTTGCGTAGGTGAACTTTTCAGAGGTAAAGGGCTCGAAGCAGAGGGGAGTGCACGTCCTAAGCCCGTCGGGATGGGTGAAGTAGGCGTAATCTCCACGCGCGGCTGCCACGTAGCTACGCACGTAGCGAGAGGTAATCACGGGCATAAACAGGCGTTTGATATACATCTCACCGGGTTGGATCTTTTCCAAATCACTTACAGGCACCACGGGGGTCTTGGTCAAGGAGATATCCGAGGGGTTCAGTTTGGACTCAAGCGAGGGGATATAGTGCTGACCGCATTCCTCGGAGAAAGCGTCCTTGGTTTTGCGGTTTTGTGCGCCCAGGAAGATTTGTGCGTTGCAGTTATCGCGAATGACCTCGCCACGCTCTGCGCCGTACACCACCTCGATCTGCATATAGGACTGCACCGAAAGGTGGAACCAAATATTGCGGCTTCTTGCGGTGGCAATTTTGTTTTCGAAGTCCTTGATAGCAGGCACGTTGCCAAACTCATCGAGCAAGAAGTGCAGGGGGCGTTGATTTTTGCCTTGCTCTGCTCGTTGCAAAATGGTGCGGTATACCCAGTCCACAAACAGACCAGCCACTTGGAAATCACTCTTTTCGTAGTCACGAGTGACCACAAAGATCGCAAAGGGGCGGTCGTCCTCCTCGTCCAAGGTCACGGTGTTGCCGGTGGTGAGTGCAAAGATATGTGCTTGCATCCAATCCTTGAGGGCGCCGTCAAACACACCGCAATAGCTCTTCATGGTGTTGGGCGCATTGTTCAAGGCAGTGGCCACCAGCGCACGCGTATCGTTGGACTTGTTCTTAGTCAGCGGATGAGAGTGCAGGCTATAGGTGGAGTTCATAATGCTGGTACGAACGGCCAAGTAGTACTGTTGCAGGGTGCGAATGGTCATCATGTCGCGCGTAAAGCCCGAGCGGCGGTCCAGCGCGTCCTCCAACATACACATAATCAAGCCCTTCAACAGATCTTGCGCGCCGTATTCCCACGAGGGGTCGTTCTTGCTCTTGGGTTGAATGAACATATTTGCCAACTGATTGACCATAGAGGAAACCTCTGCCTGCACGCAGTCACGTTGGAATGCAACATATTGCAGACAACGCTCCATGTTGGGGAAGGCCTTGCCGTCATACTCAATATAGGTTTCTGCAAATTCCTCTACAGGTGCAAACATCTCCAGCTTCGCAGGAACAGGACAGTTTTTGATTCTCTTGCCGTGGCCCAACTTTAGAATGGACATTTGCTTTTCATATACCTCAAGCAGGGGATTCCACTTGTCTGAGTGGGTGAGATCCTTGAAGTTGAGCATATACAGACGGTAGCCGTTCTCCTTCAAATGGCGCGCGTTGCGGTCAAACAACTCACCTTTGGGGTCGGTAACAAAAATATTTGCCTTGTTCTTTTGGGAGGAAATGGCGCGAAGTTGCGGCTCCACGCAACCCGTGGTCTTGCCGCTACCGGTGGTACCGATATACAACTCGTGCACGCAAGGCATAAAGTGATAGCGCAGTTTGCACTTCTTTCTTTCTTCCTCACGCAGCGCATCGTACTCTTGGCTCGACAGGGGCTTGCCTGTCTCGTCTACGTAGTCGGAGGCAATAGGATAACCCTTGACCTCGGTATTGGGCAAATCCTCGTATAGAACGATTTCCAGGCGGTCTTTTTCCGTCAGGTCGGTATAGTTGATAATTTGTCCGCATTCCAGATTATCCTCGATATAGCGGCGGCGAATGTCTTGGGTAACCGAATTCTTATTCATAGGGTCCTCCTTAGTGTCTTCTAGTACCAATATAAGTATAGGGGGGATTTCGTGCGGTGTCAACCCCATTTCAAAACCCACCCAAAGAAAAGGCGACCGATTGACAAAATCTGTTTGGCATGCGTATTCTTTTATGCTACAATAAGGATATGGTAAACGTTAGCTTATTAGGCACAGGGGGTATGATGCCCCTCCCAAATCGATGGCTGACCTCGTTGTTGGTTACCTATGGCGGTGAGGCGCTGATTGTGGACTGTGGTGACGGTGCGCAAATTGCGCTCAAAGCACACGGCTCACATCCCAAAGATATCGGCTATATCCTCATCACCCACCTGCACGCAGACCACGTCGCCGGTCTGCCGGGCATTCTTTTGAGCATCTCCAACGCAGGTCGCACCGAGCCCGTGCAACTGTACGGACCCAGCGGTTTGCGCGCCCTGGTGCGCGGTCTTTCCATTCTTCTGCCCGATTTGGCGTTCCCTCTGGAGATCATCGAGTGGACGGACAAGGAGCACCGTGTGCAGGCTATGGGGTTGGAAATCACCGCTTTTGGCGTGGACCATCGCGTGCCCTGCTACGGCTATTCCTTCCACCTGCCTCGCCGTCCTGCCTTCGACGTAGAAAAGGCGCTCGCCCTTGGGGTAGACCGCACCTATTGGAGGATTCTGCAGCGTGGCGAAAGTGTGTGTGTGGACGGTAGAAGGATTTTGCCCGAGCAGGTATTGGGCGCACCGCGCAAAGGATTGCGTTGGGTCTACACGACCGATACGCGTCCCACCACCTCTATTTTGCTGAATGCACTTGGCGCCGACTTGTTCGTCTGTGAGGGTATGTACGGAGACGAGGACAAGGTTGATAAGGCCAGAGAGCACAAGCATATGACCTTTGGCGAGGCGGTTGCCCTGGCAAAGGCGGCACAAGTCAAGGCATTGTGGCTTACCCATTTCAGCCCCTCTATGCCCAATCCCGAGGAGTACGAGCCTGCGCTCGTCGAGGCTTTCCCTGCCGCAAAGGTTGGGGTAGACGGTATGAGTTGCACCCTGCGATACGATTCTTAAGAGCAGCACCCACGTGGGTGCTTTTCTTTTCCCTCTTGAAAATACTCCCAAGGGGTGGTATAATCAAATATCGACAACAAGGAGATTGCGGTATGAAAAAGAAGAAAATCCTTCTTATTGTGATAGCCGTTCTTTTGGTGGCGCTTGCCGTAGCGGTGCCCTGCGTGCTTTTGTCTTGGGGTATCTTGCCTGTGGTGCCTGCGGAAGTAGTGCCGCAAGAGGGAGACGTGCGTATTGCCTGCGTGGGCGACAGTATCACGTTTGGTATGTTGGTATGGGGTTGGCCAAAGAAGAATTATCCCGCAAAACTCGGACATTACATGGGAAAAGGCTATACTGTCAACAACTACGGTTGCTCTGGCGCAACCGCCTCGCCGGTGGGGGATCAACCCTACGTAGAGGAACAGGTCTACAGCCTTTCGCTGGAATTCCAACCCAATATCGTGGTCATTATGTTGGGCTCCAACGACTCTAAACCTCACAACTGGACGAATATGGAGGATTATAAACGCTACTACGGCGAGTTGATCGACACCTATTTGGCTCTTGATTCGGTGGAGCAGGTGTTTATCATGACGCCGCCGCCTGTCTTCCCCGTGGGTGGCAAGGTAGGCTACGGTATCAACGGCGACCTCATCAAAGGAGAGATCAACCAAGCGGTGCGTGCATTAGCGAGCGAAAAGGGTTTGCAACTGATTGATCTATACAGCGTTTTTGAGGGCCACCCGGAACTCTTTGACGACGGTTTGCACCCCAACGCAGAGGGCGCAACTCTCCTTGCCCAAACGGTGGGAGAGGCCATTCAACAATACGTAGAAGGGAAATAATCCTTTTGTAAATTGCAAGACAAGCACCCTGAGGGGTGCTTTCTTTGTATATTCGTGCAAAATGCGATTGAATTGAGACAAGGGATATGCTATAATAGAAAAATGAAAGAGATTTCCTGCATTGTCGAGCCGCTGTTGCTCTGGTATAACTCGGTCAAGCGTGACCTGCCCTGGCGGCACGACCCAACCCCCTATGCGGTGTGGGTGAGCGAGATTATGCTGCAACAAACGCGCGTAGATGCCGTCAAGGAGCACTATTTGCGTTGGATGCACACTCTGCCTACGGTGGCAGACCTTGCGGCTGCCTCTCCCGACACCGTGCGTAAACTCTGGGAAGGGTTGGGCTACTATAGCCGTGTGCGCCACCTGCACCAAGCCGCCCAAATCGTTATGCGTGATTGGGGTGGGGAATTGCCCAACACGTACGAAGGTCTTCGCTCTCTACCCGGCATTGGGGACTATACGGCAGGTGCCATTCTATCCATTGCCTTTGGCAAGCCCTATCCTGCGGTAGACGGCAACGTGCTACGCGTTCTGTCCAGGCTGACGGCAGACGATACCGACGTCCTCACACCGCGTGCCAAATCTCGGGCATTTTCTCTGTTGCAGAGCATCATGCCTGCCGAGCACACGTCCGACTTTACACAGGCCATGTTCGAGATGGGGGCCATTCAATGCACTCCCGTTTCTCCCAAGTGCGAGTCTTGCCCCGTGCGCAGTCATTGTTTGGCGTTGCAAGAGGGGCGTGTGGACGAGCTCCCCAGGAGGCAAATCAAAACCAAACGCAAAGAGCAACCCTTGACCGTCTTCGTGGTAGCGTTGCCTCAGGGATATCTATTGACCGCACCCCGCAGCAAAGGTCTCCTCGCCGATCTCTACGGCCTGCCATACACGGAGGGCCACCTCAACCAAGAGGGTGCCAAAGAGTGGGCAGAGTCGCAGGGGATTCGTGTGGCACGCGTGCTACCTCTTGCGCCTGCTCATCACGTGTTTACCCACGTCACTTGGCAGATGATAGGCTACCGTATCGAGGGAGAACTCTACCAAGGAAAAGACGTCGTGGTGCCTGTGGAGGAACTGTCGAAGTACGCTTTGCCATCTGCATTCAACGCATACAAAAAGGAACTACTATGAAACCCATCGCAACCGTTCACACCCCATTCCCCGACAAGTTCGGCATTCCCAGACAGGGAGAGCAGGCTATTGGGCGTATTGTGTTCAAAAAGGAATATCGCAATCCCGACGCCATTCGTGGGATTGAGAGTTTTTCCCATTTGTGGTTGATATGGCGTTTTCATCTCACCGAGCGAGAGGGATTCCGTCCTATGGTGCGCCCACCTCGTTTGGGTGGTAACCAAAAGGTGGGAGTTTTTGCCTCGCGCGCGCCGTACCGTCCTAACCCCATCGGCTTGACTGCCGTTGCGCTGGAGGGGGTAGAGTATGGACCGCAGGGACCCGTACTGCTGGTGCGCGGTGTGGATATGGTAGACGGTACCGAGATTTTGGATATCAAACCCTATCTGCCGTATGCCGATTCCTTCCCCGAGGCAGCAGGCGGCTACGCACCCGAGCGCCCCAGCGCCGTACTCAAGGTGGAGTGGGCTTGCGACCCCCTTGCCGATAGCAGTTTGCAACAAAGCATACTTGCCCTAGTGGCGGCAGACCCCAGACCTCACTACCAAGAGGATACCGAGCGTGTCTACGGTATGCGCTATCAGGATGTAGAAATCAAGTTTACCGTCCAACAGGACGTAGCAACCGTCGTGCAGGTATTGCACCCCCAAGGAGA